>JAUXCK010000297.1 GCA_030618925.1 Desulfobacteraceae bacterium | reverse complement strand
GCAGGTTGGGTATCGCAGGCTGGGTAGAGCGTAACGAAACCCAACAACGAAGCAAAACCCAACGAACCTGTTTAAAGCGTTTTCGTTCAGGCACGATATAGCATATGCTCTACAATCATAATCGTAATCATAATCGTAATCATAATCGTAATCTTAATCGTCATCCGACTCCTGATCAAACAGGATTTGATCTATGAGCAAAACAAATGATTAAGATTATAATTTGGAGCAGACCAACGGTTTAAATGACACACCATGTTGCAAATTAAAAAATAGGGTTCAAGTTATGGATGGGCACCAAATTCAAGAAGATTATTTTCTGTATCAAAACGGGTCGGTTCCCAGGGTGACATCCGGGCCAACTTTTGATTTGAGGCAATTTCCTTTTCAAAAGCCCTCGACACCTGGAGAACCTCCAGGCGGGCGGTATTTTTTATGCGGACAATGCGGGAAGTGTGAGGGGAATAAGGCCCGATGGTTTTGATGCAGGCATTCAGGGCCTTTTGATCAGTACTAAAATTGATCGGTATGGCCGCCTTTTCAGGTGAAATTGCAGCAAGGGCATTGATGGTGGTTTTTTCAAGGTGAATGCCCTCCACAAGTCGTTTTGTGGTGATATCCGCCAGCCCGATACCCATGCCGTTGCCATCGGACCCGGGGGACAGGTCCCGGACAAATATTCGTTTCACATGGGGGTAAACCTGGAAATCACCGGTAATATCTCTGTGCCGCCCGGTGACATTGGAGTCCATTCCAATGCCGCTGATATCTTTTCCGAAATGATCGATGACGAGGATATCAATCAGATCAAAGGGAATGCGGCCCATATGCGCATACGCTTTCTTCAGCAGAGCCTTTTCCTTTTCAATGATGGCGGATGGCGGGATCGCTTCAATGTGCGCAAGCTGGCCGCAGGCATCCTCCAGCAAAGCAAGGCCGAAAAAAATATTGCATTTTTTTAGAACCAGTTCGGCGGCTTGTTCAATAATTTTAAATGAGTGATGGACGGCCGACCGGTGCAAGGCAAAGGCCCCTTTTTCTTTGCCCAGGCCGATGGTTAACATTTTGCAGAGCCCGCTTTCAATGTCAGCCTGAAATTTTGTATGGGGTTTGATTCTGTTGATGATGACAATGTGGTCGGCTGCAAGGGCTGCTTTGGACATGTAAACGTTTATTTTATCCGGGATTGATCCGACGCAGGTAGCATCCATTTCAGCGTGAATGGGCACACCTGCGACAGACTCGGTGATACCAAGCTTCTCAAGGACATTTTTCTGTCCGTCACCCGTCGCCCCCCCGTGACTTCCCATGGCGGGGACAATATACGGTTTCAAACCCAGTTTTTGAAGGAACCGGACAGATTGGAGAACGACGGCGTCAAGGCGATTTATCCCCCTGCTGCCAACGCCTATGGCCACAGTATCTCCGGGCCGGGATATTTTTGACAGAGGCAGTTTCGACAGGGTAGAATTGACAACATCTGCGATTCCGCTCAGATCAGACCGGAAGAGATCCTGCTTGATATATGCCATTTCAGGATATTTCGGATGAAGCGCCATGCTTACCTCGCCATTTGACCACGCCGGGGTGTGGCCCGTATCTTATTTAAGCTCAGCGGTTTGATACCGGCTTGTCCGGTTGAGTGTTTTTGAGGATGGTAAAAGACTGGAAAGGACACCCCCGGCCCGGTATTAAGGGCCGGGGAGGTAAATGCAAGGCGGTTTAGTCTTCTTCCACGACAATAGCGTCTTCTTCACAGACCTCAATACAGCTTTCGCATCCGAGGCATTCTTCTGCATTCACAGGAACCGATTTTTCATCCTTCATCTCAAAAACTTCAGTCGGACAAACATCAACACATTCCTCGCAGCCCTTACATTTTTCTGCATCGACGATTGGATTAAATGCCATTTTCAAAGTCTCCTTTAGTTAATAATGAATAAAAATATGATGTTACCACCATCCCTTTTTTACTAAATTACAGCAAAATACGCTTATATCAAATTGATATTATGAGTCAAGCTTTCTTCATTTTTTTTTAAAATTGGCTCATTTTTTTAATGCCCTGAAGGGGATGTGTTTACCGCAGGACAGCAAGGCCGATCAGCGTGTTTTTTAACATGCTTGTATCACCCTTGTTTCCATTTTGAGGAAGAGGCGGCTCAAAGAATCGGGAGAAAAATTGATTTGAAGACAGGCCGGGAATAACAGCAAGTTTAAAGGCCATCAGCTGATCTTTTCCCCGGGCATCGGGTATCTCAGGTGCGTCAACATCTGATAAAGGCCAGGGGCTGCGAATGAGTGTGTCGAGATAATCCGCCATGTTCTGCGGCCAGATTTCGGCAGTGTTCTCAGGGACCGGGATTGATGGAAAATCAAAAACAGGTTGCGCCTCGGGAGCAAGATCCATGACAAGGTCCCAAACAGACTGCCTGCCTGTTAGAAAGAAACCGGATGGATGTTTATCCGGTTTGATCAGGTAGTGCCATGCCTTTATTCGCTCTTTTATCATATAGTCATCAGACAGGGTGATATCGGGTGGCCGGGGCGTTGATTTTTTACCAGGGCCATTGACCCCACCCCCCATGAGTTGACTGAACAGGTCCTGTTCTCTGGTGTCAATGGCGTGAAACTCTTTTGCCAGTTCATCCTGCTGCCGGTCATATTCCTGGGCAATTTGAATGAAAATCCGTGCTGTAAATTCAAGGGGTTCTGTTTTGGACCCCCCCTCTTGATAGTGCTCGATGTCGGTTCTTATTTTTTGTGTGAATGAATCATCGAAAAATGGGATGGCTCCCGGCCCGGCCTTAAAAAGCGCAAGCCCGTCCTCCTGATGCAGATTTCCCCAGTCCTGATATTCCCTGCAGGCAGCCATAAGCGCTTCATCCTCTTTTTCAATAGGGATCCGCAGGTCGATCACACCCTCTTTGGCCATTTTTTTCATGTTTTCGGGAGTGGCGCGGCCTGATGGCTGATACACGGCAATCTGTTTAAAACAGGCGTAGAGGGCTGAAGCCGTCTGGTTGGGAAGATATGTAAACGGGAAGTAAACCGGTATCATGGTGCCTCATGCGACTTATTGTCCTGGACTGAAATGCCCAGGGCATTTAGCTGGTCCCTGAGGGTATCGGCCAGGTGCCAGTTTTTTTCTTTCCGTGCCTTTTCTCTATCAGAAATTAATTTCTGAATTCTTGTATCCGAGGCTCTATCTTTAAAATCAAATATTTGTAATACGTTGTTAATTCCGTGGAATATGTCAAGGATTCTCGAGGCACCCTCCCCGTCAATTTGTCTTTTCTGAATCAGGATATTGATCTGTTTGACGGCCTTGAATAACGAGGCCATTACCATTGAGATGTTCAGATCGTCATCCATGGCACTGGTAAACCCTTGCTTGATGTCATAAATAAGCTGGTCAATCCCGGGGAAAGGGGATCCCTCTTTGATGGATAAAAGCCGTTGAATGCATGCGTCGAACCGTTTTAATGCCTGTCTCCTGTTCAGCAAACGGGTCTTGGAAAAAACAAGTGGTTTTCGATAATGGATACACAAAAGCCAGTACCGGATTTCTTTACCATTAAAGCCTGCCTCATCAAGATTTTTCAGGGTGGGGCCGCCCCCGTCTTCATTCACCTTCTTCCCGTCAACGAGAACCCGTTCACAATGAATCCAGTATTTTGCCAGGAGTTTGCCTGTGACAGCCTTTGTAATGGCGATTTCATTTTCATGATGAGGAAAAATCAACTCCCTGGAGCTCGTGTGAATATCGAAATTTTCGCCAAGATATTTCATGGCCATGGCAGCACACTGGATATGCCACGAAGGCCGGACATTGCCCCAGTCGGTCTTAACGTAAATTCCCTTTTTAAGCTCGGACAGCCGGGTCCGCTTAAAGAGTGTGAAATCCCGGGGGTTATCCTTTTCATATTCATCCAGATCTACGGTGGCCCCTATTTTAATCTTATCAAGATCAATATTGGACAATTTGCCGTATTCAGGAAACCGGGAGATATTGAAATACAGCGACCTGAGTTTTTCATACGCGCAGCCTTTGTGAACAAGTTTTTCAGCAAGGGATACCATGTCGTCGATATGCTCACTGGCTCTGGGGTATTTTTTAGCCGGCTTTATCAATAGTGTTTCAAGATCTTTCCGGAAGTCGCGTATATGCTGTTCTGTAAAGTCTGAAAGGTTCATGCCGGCCTTGTCTGAACCTTCAATGGTCTTGTCGTCATAGTCCGTGATGTTCATGATATGCGTCACGTCATATCCGCGATATTCAAGGTATCTTGCTAAAATGTCGGAGAAGACAAAACGCCTGCATTCGCTGAGGTGCATTCTGGCATGGGCTGTTGGCCCGCATGAATACATTGAAACTTTTCCCGGCATGACAGGTTCAAACTGCTCCTTTTTCCTGCTCATGGTATTGAACAGTCTCAGTTCAACCTTTTCCTTTACGGTAAAAAGCGGTGTGCTC
>JAUXCK010000085.1 GCA_030618925.1 Desulfobacteraceae bacterium | reverse complement strand
TTCATGGGCGACGCCAGCGGCAAGTGTCCCGAGTGAGGCAAGCTTTTCCGTGTTGACCAGCTGCGTTTCCATGTTTTTGGCTTCGGTGATATCCCTGGCAATACACAACACAGAGCTCACTTTTCCTTTTTCATCTTTTATGGGCATAAAGTTTGCGCTGATCCATACCTTATGATTCCCTACATGGAACCCGAATTCTTCCCGCAGGCTTTTTCCGTAATTGCAAACCAGTCTGAATGCCTTAAGGTGCTTTTTGGAAGGACTTCCAGGAACTAAGCTTGCAAAGCTTTTCCCTATAAATTCTTCAGGGCGGCCGCCGAAAAAAATTGCAGTATAACGGTTCATGGACTGGAAATGTCCTTCCAGATCAAGGGTAAAGATGAAGTCTTCAGCGCTCTCTACCAATGAACGATATTTTTCCTCGGATCTTTTCAGATCGGCTGTCCTTTTATTCACCTTATTTTCCAGAACCCGGGACCACCTCATCTCAGAAAATAAAACAATCAGGGCTGCCAGTATGATAATCGTAACCATCATTCCTTGCGTCAAAACCCGCCATATCTGCCTCGCCTTAACATGCTTTTCAATTTCTGAAACCGGCGCAGCAACAGCCACCGACCATTTCTGCGGCGGATGATCGGAGATCATAATGGGGCAAAAAGAAACGAGTTTTTCAATTTGGCCGGTAATCCCCCGATGCCAGCCGGTAACATATGAACCGCTGCCTTCAAAGCCCTGGAGCATTTTCTCTTTTTGGATAAAGTTTATTTTTTTGTAGGAAACAGAAGACTGCTTTTCTTTTCTGCCGCTGAAAGCACTTTTGCCGATAAGATCAGAATCAGGATGAAAAAGAAAATAGCCGTTTTGATCAATAATCCAGGCATACCCTGTCTCCCCGGAACGAATGTTTTTCAAAAACGGAGCCAAAAACCAGGAAATGTTCACGTCAAAAATAATGAGCCTGGAAGCGTCTTCTGCAAGGGTTTTCCCCACCAGGAGGCTTATCCCGGAATAATTGATTCTGGGCTGCGAGACCCAAACATTTTCATTATCCGGCACTTTGAGTGACTTGAGGAAGGCGCCAAGTTCATGATCTAGTTTTTCCTTTTCAGACCAGTGTCCGTGCGGGATAAAAATACAGGTTTCCGCGGTATCCATGTCGATTATTTCAATTCTTATAACACCGCTCTTCAACACCCTGGACAGGCTCTTTTGAATTTCAACGGGCAGTCTTTCAGCGTCAAAAGCACTGCCTTTAATTTCTTTACTGACAAGAGCGATCTCCTTGGTTAAAAAGTTCAATTCCCGTTCAATCAAATTTCTGATATTACGGGCAATCACCAGCTGTTCGGAGTTAAATTGCTGTTTCAGCAATTTTCTCATTTCCCTTTCCGACCACCGGTCGAGTACAACGCCGGAAAACAGGACAAAAGAAGTCACCATGGCTATCGCAGCGATGGTCTTTTTCTTTATTTTAAGGGAGCTGTTCATTTTTCGATTTTAATAGATCGCCCTTTTGTTTTCACGATGATCCACCATGTACAATACGGCAGCTTTTTTCTTGAGTTCCTTATCGAGCTCAAGAAGCTTGTCCCGTTTAATCCTGTGCAGTCGAATATATACTTTTCGATATCCATGGGGGACATTTTCATAAGAAGTCAGGATGCTGACAATGCGCCCGCCGTAGGCCCGGATAATATCCGCGATTTCTTTAATCGTTCCTGGCTGATCTTCCAGGCTGAATGCATACTGAATACCTTTGTTTTTTATGCCGGCAAGTGAAATAATGACTCTGAACAGGTCGGACTGGGTTATGGTTCCCACAACTTTTCCTGCATCGTTTATCACAGGCACCCCGGATATCCTGTTTTCTAAAAGTACTTCCGCGGTCTCTTCTATGGTGTAGTAAATTGGAACCGTGATGGGTTTCGGTGTCATGATGGATTTGACTTTTATTTTGGAAAGACAATAAGAGAGCTCATACACATCTAGAGAGGTGGCATCAGAAGCAGAGGCTCGTTTTAAATCACGATCAGTTACGATACCGACAAGTTTGCCTTTTTTGAGTACCGGCAGCATGCGGATATCATTTTCCTTTATTAACCGTATTGCATCGTCAAATGAATCTTTCACATCAACAGTAATCACCGGGCTGTTCATCCAGTTTTCGACTAACATGATTCACCCCCTTTTTTTTATTGGAATAATGCTTTTTTGGTATTGCCCTGCCGAAAAGTCAATCTTTTTCAAATACCGACAGGGGATGGCTGATGATCTTGTCGATCTTTTCTTTTTGTATTTTCTCCTCCATGGCCTGTTTTCTATTGTGTGCCTTATCCACCTTTTCCAGAAGTATTTTAACATCACATGGCTTCATGATGTAATCAAAAGCGCCCAGTTTCAACCCCTCTACAGCCGATTCTGTCGTAGAGTGGCCGGTCAGCATGATTACTTCTACCAGGGCATGCTTTTGCTTAATTCTTCGCAGGACCTCAACACCGTCAAGCCCCGGCATTTTTACATCCAGGATAATCACATCGATATGCTTTTCCGCCAGAATTGCCATGGCATCCAATCCATTGGACGCAACAAAAGTCTGATAGCCTCTTTTTTCCAGGACTGATTTTGTGGTCACCAGGAATCTTTCTTCATCATCCACTAGTAACAACCTTGTATTGGCCATTTCCATCACCTCCTTATTCAAATGATTCAACACGAATTTTTATTTTTCGCAGGTGCCTCTATGGGCAGATGTATGGTAAATTGTGTCCCTGCGTTTAGCTCGCTGGTTAAGGTTATATCCCCTTCCAGTCCCTTTATAATTCCATATACAGTGCTCAGCCCGAGCCCCGTTCCTTCACCGACCGGTTTGGTTGTAAAAAAAGGCATGAATGCCTTTTCCATGTCTTCAGGAGAAAAGCCGCATCCGTCGTCCGCTATGGAAATAATCACATTTTTTTCTTCTCTGAAAATACGAATACGGATTTCTCCGGATTTTCGATCTTTGAGTGCATAAATCGCATTGTTAAGCAGGTTGAGGAATACCTGCTGAAGCTGATTGGGATCACTCACGATTGAGGGAAGATCCGGATCAAGTGCCTGCACGATGCGTATGTTTTCCAAGCGCGCTTTCTCCTCGATCATCCTTACAATCTCAGGCAGGAATTTTTGCAGCTCTATTGATTCTCTTGTATTTTCTGTTTGCCGTGCAAAGCCCAGCAGTCCTTGTGTAATCCTGCCGCACCGGTCAATCTGGACACCTATCTGGTCCACGGAATCATTCAGCAGTCTGAGGCTTTCAGTGTCACGCACTTTTATATCCTCATCAATTTCAGAGATGATGTCCTCGATCATGGTCAGTTCAGATTTCATCACTTGAAGCGGATTGTTGATCTCGTGGGCCAAACCAGTACTCATCTCTCCCACTTCAGCCAGTTTTCCGGCGATAATCAGCTGGGTCTTCATTTGTTGCTTTTCCATTTTTGCAACGCTCAGACTATTTGCAACCCCGGAGGCAAGAATGTAACCTAAAATGACAACAACGGACCCTCCACTAATGATGATGATGACTGAAATCAGTATTGCAAACGTCAGAGGCGCGTAGGCATCCCAGATTTGTTGACGCACCACCAGGAACCAGTCCGTATGCTTAAGGGGTCCTGCTGCATAAAGATATCTTTCACTAAAGCGCTCTCCAGTGAAAAATGAGGACAATTTCTCGTGATCCAGTCGATAATCTTTAAAGTAAGCGTCAAATTCCATTAATTTTCCGCCTGACCGGCGTCTGGTTTGAAGTAGACCCTTCTGGTTTATAAGATAGGCTTCACCGGTTTTGCCGATGCGAATACTTTCAACCAGGTCGTTAAAATAAAAACTATCTATTGTGGCGCGGAGATACCAGGCTTTTTTGCCTTCGTTTTGGCGGACAGCAATAATAAAGTGTGGAATGTTGCGAACCCCGAGGAACTCGTCGGAGATGAATAATCCCTTTTGCTGAACAGCCCTGAACCATTCGGACCGGGCGTAATTTTTGCCCGTCAGGTTGTAGGGGCCCACATACGCCAGATGGTTTCCCTTTTCATCAAATACACCGAGATCAAAAAAGGCTTTGGATTCAATCTGGAGGTTGTGCAGGATGGTGGTCAGGCCGGCCTCACTGCCCACCTCCTCCAGGTCGAAGGATGAAATGACAAATTGAAGATTCGATGCCTTTTCTCTAAAGAATTGATCGATCAGGCGACGATGGTCTTCTGTTATTCGCACCAGCTCAGATCGTACCTGGTGACTCGAATAGGTTGAAAAATGATACACAAGGGTTCCGCACACCGCCAAAAGAATAATAAAGGGCGCCAGCAGGACCCGGATAAAAATTATTTTTCGGGTTCGTTTCTGGTAATCATTTCCCAAGATTTTTCCTTCAGCAAGGTTTGCCATCAGCTCCCTCCATCGATCTCCCTTAGTTTGCGTAAAATTTCCCTGGGAGAGCTGGATTGAGAAATCTTCAGCAATTCATTCATCTTTTTTTCCTCGATCTTATGCCTGTTCATGACCCTTTTTTTATAAGCGTCTTTCAGCACAATAAGAAGTTCATTCAGCTCACAGGGCTTTTGCAGGTAGGAATAGGCGCCGGTTTGCGTGCAGTCCACAGCAGAATCAACACTGCCATGCCCGGTTAGAATGACGATCTCCATCCATTTGTGCTCTTTCTTAAGCAGCTTGAGTGTTTCCTCTCCGCTTATACCCGGCATCTTAAGGTCCACCAGTGCAACATCAACAGGACTGCTTCTGGCGACTTCAATAGCCTTTTCGCCTCTGTTGACCGTGATAACGTTAAAATCTCTCACTTCCAGCCTTTTGCGCATTGACTCCAGGAATTGCTCTTCATCATCCACTATCATGAGATTGATTTTATTTTTTTTCATGGTGTGAACTCCTTTTTGTAAAATGGTTAAGTGCCGTCAATGACAGTTTTTATTATATATTATCAAACGCTTATCCAGTTCCAGTATCCGAAAAATACCCATAGCCACAGCACGGCAAGACTCAGCACAAAAACGATGGAACCGTGGACGAAAAAGTCTTTCATGGTGAGCAGTTGTTCACCGGTTTCAGGATCCCTGGCCATACTGTAGACGATGGCATTATTGGGTGTGCCGATAATGAGAAGGTGCGCAAACGACGAAGCAAATGCGGTTGCCAGCCCGACCATGATTGGCGAGGTCCCGGAAAGGGTGGCCATGGGTACGGTTATGGGCCCCACAGCAGCGACAGTCGCACCGTCGCTCATAAAATTGGTCAGAATGCCGGTGATAAAACTGGTGGATATGCAGAGCCCGATGCCGCTTTTTAAAGATTCAGGAAGCAGAGACACAAGACCGTTGGCAAGCCATAAAGCTGCCCCTGTACAGGCCAGTCCATATCCTAGGGCACTGGCAGCCGCATACAGGGCGACCACATCCCAGTGAATGCTGTTTATGTCCTTCCATCTGAGAATGCCCAGGATGTTCAAGAGCACCAGGCACAGGATAACCGGCCCGCCCATGCCGAACCTGCTCGAAAATGTCGTCCACAATACAATGAGGAGCACAAGTACACCGGCTGCCTTATATTCATCAGCTGTCATTTTTCCGATTTTTTCGGATTCGCGAATGACCATTGCTGCAATATTGACTGATTTAATCTTGACCTTCTTTCGGAAAGCCAGAAGAAAATACCCTGCAATGACAAGCGACATAACCGGCACAAAAGGAAGTCCCATTTTCACCCACTGCCCAAAGGTGATGTCTATGCCATAGTCTGAAAAAATACCCAGCATAACAGCATTACGGCCCCCTGCTGCAGGAGACCCCGGACCCCCGATGTTTGCACAGAATGTGAGCATAAGGAGGAGCATGACGACCAGGCCTTTGTCCTTTTTTATGCCGGCCGTCTTGATCGCCCCCATATATACCAGCATCAGGATGGGTGCTAAAAAGGCCACCAGGGCATGTTCTGAAAGAAATGCCGCTGTCACGGAAAGAAGCGGGGCAAAGATAAGCGCAAACCTGCGAAGGGAAGTACTGGTCCCCAGAAGCAGAATTCCGATTCTGCGGTCAAGCCCGGTTTTGCTGATGGCTGCTGCAAACGCAAGGACACCGAAAATAAAAATTACCGAATCCTTGGCATAGGCCTTTGCCACCTGACTTGGCGGAAGAATTTCAAAAAAATACATAAGTGCCCCGACAAGGAGAGCGGTCACACCAATGGGTATGGCGCCGGTTGCCCAGAACAGGGCGGCCACCACCAATACGCCCACCATGATCATTGCTTTTGAGGCGACACTGTCCGTCGTTAAGGGTGTTTTTATTGTCTCACCAGCGCTGCTTTTTATTTCTTTATATAATTTTGCCTTTTTACCATAATACTCAGAAATGGTCTGGCCTTCATGCATTTTGCGATATTCAGAATAGCCTGAAATAATTTCACCTGCCTCTCCGGTCTTTTTTGAAGTTAAAAAGAATTCAAGCTGTTTGGGAACAGGCATAAAGGCAATGATCATGAAAAGTATAACACCCAGCATAATGACACCGGGCCGGGCGTTCTGCACCCCGATCAGCCACTCTTTCAAACCGCTTTTTTTAACCACGGGTATCTCGTGCCGGGCAAGCGCGTGGATCCTTTCCTTCCCGGCGGCCTTGATCACTCTTATTAATTCGTCCAGTTCGGCTGGTTTTTCCAGGTAATAGAACACGCCGTGCCGGCCCGTGACACGTGCAGACTCTGTGGAGCCATGTCCTGTATGCATAATCACCTGGACTTCCGGCCTGATTCTTTTCAATTCCTTCAAGGTTTGAATGCCATCCATGCCCGGCATCTTCTGGTCCAGTATGACGACTTCCGGGTTCTTGTGGCGCACTATTTTTATTGCATCCTCTCCACTTCCCGTGTCCATCACCTTAAACCCTCTGTGGCTCAGCTGCCTGGAAAGGGCTTTTCGAAACTGGTCCTCATCATCAATCAGCAGCACCTTCAGGTTTGAATCCTTTTTATTTCCCACTCTTTTTCCCTCCATTATCTGCTTTTTACTATTTCGTTATGGGCAACGATACCTCGAATAAACTCCCGGCGTCTTTCAAGCTCTGAACGATAATTGCTCCGCCCAATGATTCCACAATGCTTAATGACACACTGAGACCAAGGCCTGTCCCTTTGCCCACTTTTTTTGTAGAGTAAAACGGGTTAAATATCTGTCCCATCTGCTTGGGGGTCATGCCCTCTCCGGTGTCTTCAATGGTTATTTTAATGTTTTCTTTGTCCTTACGTGTTGAAATAGTGATCGTTCCAGACCCAGGGATTGCATCACCGGCATTATTGATCAGATTTAAAAACACCTGCCTGATCTTATCCGGGTCAAGCAAAGTTTCCGGCAGGTCCGGGTCATAATGATGATGGACCTCAATATTTTTAACCTTGAACTCTTGCTCCTTTATACCGCTCATCACCTCGTCGAGTATCTGGTTCACATTACATGAAACAAGCCTGGGGGCTTCCTTGCGTCCAAAATCGAGCAACTGATGGGTGATTTTTTTGGCCCGATAAGCGGCCGAATCGATGTTGTCAAGTTCTTTCAAGATATTTTCCGGACTTGGATCAAGATCAAATTCAGGATCCAGCATATCCCTTATAACACCGCTTGTTGCCGTGATCACGGCCAGGGGGTTGTTAATCTCATGGGCCACGCCTGTGGACAGCTCGCCTACCGATGCTAGCTTTGACGCACGGGCGAGTTGGTGCTGCAGGTCTTCGCTTTTCTCTGCAATGATCTGAGCCCGGCTGATCAGCCTGCTTGCCGTAAACCAGACCAGGGCGGCAATGGAAATCAGGATGATCGCAAGGCTGGCGGTCATAATTCGTCTGGCTTGATACATCTGGGCATGTGCGACGCCTAAAGGCTGTCTGACAAGTAGGGCCCAGGGAGCTTCTTTCAGCCATGCATGTGCAATCAGTATGGAATCACCGCCTTTTCTGATTTCGTTTACCCCGGATGTGTCTGCCAGGGGCGGGCGATAATCGCACTTCCGAAGCAGTTCCCCTCTGTCCGGGTCTACAACCTGGTAAAGGCCCTTGTTGTTAATCAGGGAAGACTCAACTTCCTTGCCGCGACTGATGGTTCGCAGAAACATGTAAAATTTGTCAGGGTCGAGTGTGGACCGCATGATATAGAACTTATTATCGATCATCTGCCGGGTGGCGATGGTAAAATGGGGTTTTCCCCTGAATCCCAGGTAAATATCGCTGATAAAATAATCCCGCTCCTGGTTCGTCAGGGCTTTAAACCATTTTTCTTTGCTGTAGTCTCTGCCCTGAAGATATGGGAATGGACCTGCATAGCCTGCCTTAATGCCATCCGCATTTAAAAAACCGACATCGATAAATGCGTCGCTGACCTGTCTTAAGCTTTGCAGGTAATACGCCATTATATGCTTTGAAGGTGTCAGACTGAACGATTTGCTGTGAAAAAGGCTGAAAAGGTTGACAACCCTTTCCTGGAGAAACAGGTCGATTGTATTTCGCTGGCTCCTGGACAGGGCCTCCAGGTTAAGCTTGCTGGTATTCTTCAGCGTGGAGGTAAACTGAAAATGAAAATAGGCGGAAAGTAAAACATGCGGCAGCATGAATGCGATAAGGAGGCCAAGCGTGAGCCTCAGCCGGAGGCGACTGAAATACAACCTTAAATCTGGTTGGTCGTCACTTTGAACTTCCGTCTGATCAGGAATTGGTTTTTGAGCACCTGTATTGTTCATTTACAATAAACTCCTGTTTCGTTTTTTTTCACCTTGAATAGAATTGTCCATCCAGGATTGCTGAATACATGCTCTGCAACCTGCATGCCACAGGTTTGGTTTGCTCAAAACATGATAAGTATTTAAAATAACGGAGTTATATATAGATGGAAAAATTTTTTTTGAAGCGGGGCGT
>JAUXCK010000292.1 GCA_030618925.1 Desulfobacteraceae bacterium | reverse complement strand
TGAGGGGCGTAAAGTGTTACAAAGTCTAATATTATCAAGTATTTTTGTTAAAATAAGGTAACATCTCAATAAATCCGGGCATTCCTGCTGCGACCCCCTTTCCTAAAGGAGGGGAATTTTATTAATGCAGCCCGAACTTATTGAGGAGTTACGAAATAATGAATTCACAAATTATACCGAAATTTTACTCAAAGCGTCTAACAAGGGTAGAAAAAAAGAGGTCAAAATGCGAATCATCATAACGATGCTTATCATATTAATGGCAGGCTGCGCAACCAATTATAATTGCAGCGAAAGCATGAACGATGTGATTAATGCAAATGGATATCCCGACGACATCCTGGCCCATGATGAAGGGCCATATCATCAGCGGAGCTATGAAAAGTGAACAGAGAATTTATCGGTGAGGAAAGGAATGAATGGAATCGACTCATACCATATTCTCCAAGACCCAGGCGCGGATGGCGTCCATGGAGGATTCATAGGAGATTGTCGTCTGCCAGCCGAGTTCTTGTTTTGCACGGGTCGTGTTCACATCGTTATCCCGTCCCATGACACCCGCGGACAGTCGTGTCAGCGGCGGTCGTATCCCAAGGGGAGTGAGGGTTTTTTCCAGGAACCACCCATTGGCCCATGCCAGCCAAAACGGGATGCTTCCCACGGGTTTCTTGCCTATAATGCTGCTGATATCTGTCAGGTAGTCTTTCCAGGTCACCGACCAGTCATCTCTCAAGTGATACGTCCTGCCCTCGGCTGTATCCAGTGTCCCGGCCAGTATGATACCCGCCACAAGATTTCCCACATCAATCAGGCTGGCACTGTATTGTCCCTTGTCAATCAAGGGGACCAGCATCCCCTGGAACCGCTCTACAATATCCCTGACCCACACACTGCCGGGCCCGATCACGTTGGCAGGCCGGACAATGGTGCACATGGTTCCCTGTTTACCGCTTGCCGTATTTACCATGGCTTCGGCATCGAGTTTGGCATCATTATAGGGTACGCCTGATTTTTGAATGGGATCACTTTCGCTGATCCCTTTTAAATGACGTCCAAGACCGCATGCGGCAATGGAGCTGATAAATACAAACCTGGATACTTTTCCCATGCACTCATCCATAAGGTTTCGAGTGCCGCCCAGGATGGCATCATAAAAGACCGCTTTCGATCCCCAGTCCGTGACCCTGGCTGCCAGATGAAATACCACGTCTGTTTGATCACTTACCCCCTTCAGGGTTTCAGGGTGTCTCAGGTCACCATAGCAGATTTCCCGGACATCTTCCTGAATGTGATCCACATCTTCACCATGCAGGGCCAGGGCACGGATGTCATGCCCCTGTGCCTTGAGGGCCCTGCAAAGCCTTGTCCCGATAAAACCGGTCGCGCCGGTGACCAGTGCTTTCATGGTTGTCTCCTTTCGTGTCCATGATCTTCCAATCCTTTTACCGAAAAATTTGTATTGTATTATGGCAACATATTCTATACCCTTACACATTAAATTGATATTTTACAATCGAAATATATAACCCCAAAACATTGGTAAAACCGGGACCTGCCGGATGTCACTTTTTGTATTTTTCTCCCGACAATTCTCCTCAATGCTTGTGATCACAAAATCCTATACACCAGAATTAGCCTGGCCACAAACCCGGCCATATATCGTTGGCATTACACGATTTTGTCGGTTCGGATAAAATTTATATTAAAAGAGAAGAACCTTATCTTGACATCATAAATAAACTCAACTATAGCCATCCGCTGAACACATGCGAAATTCTGCACCGGATTTTGGATATACGGGCAAACTATTATATGAATGGCAAGATAAGGGTCGGTCTAAAAATAAACACCCTATGAGATGAAAAAAATATGAAAGTCCTTCTTATTTCGCCACCCTATCCCCTTGAGGAGGGCTGGCTGGTTCCTCTCGGGCTCTGTTATGTCGCTGCCGCTTTTGAGAAGGCAGGTGCAGAAGTCAAGATATTGGATTATATCGTTCGAAAATACTCACAAGAACGATTCCTCGAAGAAGTCGCTTTTTTTAATCCTGATATCATCGGGATCACGTCAGTGACCATGAATTTTGGTCTTGCAGCATCCATTATTAAAACCGCCAAGGAAGGGTTTCCCTCTGCAATTACGATCATGGGGGGGCCTCATGTAAGTTTCGATTATGAAAATACGCTGAAACAGTATCCGGAAATCGATCTGATTGCCATTGGAGAGGCGGAACAGACCACTGCCGAACTTCTACCGGTCATCCGGAATTGTGAAGCCTGGCCGGGTATCAACGGCATTGCATTCAGGAATGGCGATAAGATTGTAGCGACACGACAAAGGGAACTCATCCACGATTTGGACAGCCTGTCAGTGCCGGCCCGGAATCTCCTTCAAATATCCAAGTATTTGGCGTTGGGTTTCCCGATCAGCATCATTACCAGCCGCGGATGTCCCAACCGCTGTATTTTCTGCCAGGGTCGCCGGATGGTCGGAAGTCGTGTCCGCAGCCGGGATCCCCGGCGTGTTGTGGATGAAATAGAAGGGTTGCTTGCCTATGGTTTCGAACGCATTAATTTTTCAGATGATTTTTTCACTTCCAATCCCAAGCGTGTAAAACAGATTTGTCAAGAGATCAGGAACCGAAACCTGTCTTTTAGCTGGACGGTCTTTGCCCGTGCGGATTCGGTGGACACCGAGCTTCTGACCATAATGAGAGATTCCGGCTGCGATACGGTTTTTTATGGCATCGAATCGGGAAACCAGCAAATGCTTGACCGCATACGTAAACGGATTAAACTTGACCGAATCCGCAAAGCAGTGGCTGATTGCAAGGCTGTTGGCATGACGGTTTTCGGTTCTTTTATTGTAGGATTGCCCGGAGAAACCATGGACACCTTGATGGATTCCCATCGTTTTGCAGAAGAACTGGATATCATTTATGGCTACCATTTCCTGGCACCTCTGCCAGGAACTGAAATAAAGGAATGTATCGATCAATATGACCTCGAGCTTCTAACCGAGGACTGGTCTTTGTATGATGCCAACCGCTCTATTGTCCGGACATCTGGCTTGGCACCCGAAGAAATTGAAAACTTTGTGGACACCTATTTTATTCAGCCTTCTCGAGATAGGGATTTAGAAACAGAAACTCGTTATAGGGAAGGAAAGTTAAGTCAGAAAAAACAATTAATCTATTTTGGCAAGAAAAAACTGGATATTATCTTCAAACTGCTTTCTGAAGATATCGTTGAAACAGTCGGTCCCATTCCCATAACTTCTGATATCGCTCCGGAAATTCAGTTTTCAAAATATCTTACAAAAAGAATGGATAGCCATGCAGAATTTATTTTGCCAAGCATCCAGTTTCTTGTTAAGCGGGGCTATTTGAAATACAAAATCGATAATACCCGTCTTTTTTGGTATTGGCCTTGAAGGCTTGCTCAGCTACATGGATACCCGTAGTTTCATAGTCTCATCGTTGTGATACCAATTCCTGTAAGTTGGGCGATTTGTTGGAGATAGATCTTGAAAACCCAACCTATCTGAGGGTCTCCAGTTTAAAGCTAATAAACCAGTATCACAAACAAGGCAATCCGAATGCCAATCTTGATTCGCTGAAAAATGGTAAAACATCGGTTTTAAATTCGCTTGAAAGCGCTTTATCATATTGCAGGGTCACGTTTTTCTTGATAATGGAATAGAAAAAGCAACCTCGATCAGCCCGGTTTTCAAAAAATAATCTCAATAAATCCTTATTCCTATACAATTCGCGTTTTTGCTGATTAATATTACCGATGTGATGATATCCAGAAGTGTACAATTCGAAAAACTCTACATTGTCATTTTACACTCAGAGATTTGATGCATTTTCTTTTAATTGTCTCACCCTCTTTTCTATTAGGCGGCGCTGGAATTTATAATATTAGGTGGATGGTGGTTAATTCCATGGCTGATTATTATAATCGGTTTTTTTGGTTTTATTGAAATCCGGGTGATGTGTTCCCACTGTCCTCATTATGCTGAAGAAGGAAATTCATTAAAATGTTGGGCAAATTACGGGTCACCCAAAATTTGGAAATATCGACCTGGTCCAATGACATTTTGGGAAAAGGTAGTATTTTTTGTCGGATTTGCGTTTGTTTGGGGATATCCTCTCTTTTTCCTGATTTCCGGAGTTCAATTGTTTCTGCTAATGGTTTATTTTATAACAGTTACGGGTTTTTTCATGACATTAAGAACGTTTCTTTGCTCGCAATGCATGAATTTCGCATGTCCATTGAATTCAGTTATAGATGAAGTTCGCGGAAATCTTTTTGAGCGTAATCCCAATGTCGCTAAAGCCTGGGATATTGATGTCAAGCAATAAGCCAATAAGTGTGTTTATTCCATGCAAATTTCCCTGGACGAGTTTCTGGGTATTCATCCTACTTCAATGATCTTGCATCTCAAGTGAAAGATGGTATTGTTGAAAGGAGTTACAATGCAGTCATGTAGAGTTCCACCCCTGCATGTC
>JAUXCK010000364.1 GCA_030618925.1 Desulfobacteraceae bacterium | reverse complement strand
GATTGTTGGTTTTATTGGTTTTATTGGTTAGATTGGTTGGGTTGGTTGAATTGGTTTTTTTGAGGAGGGTGTATGATGATTAATGTCAAAACCACGGCAAGAACCCAGCTGATTGATATCACGGCCCGGATTCAGGAAAAAATTGACGCATCCGGTATTAAGGATGGCGTTTGTCTGGTCTATGTGCCCCATACCACTGCCGGGGTGACCATCAATGAAAATGCCGACCCGAACGTGCGGGTGGATATTGAAACGGTCCTGGACAGGATGGTGCCCTGGGAAGCCGGATACCGGCATTTGGAAGGAAATTCAGCCGCCCATGTAAAATCAACCCTTGTGGGTGCTTCGGAACTCGTTGCCATAGAGGGAGGGCGCCTGGTTCTGGGGACCTGGCAGAGTATTTTTTTCTGTGAATTCGACGGTGCCCGGTCACGCAAAGTCGTTTTAAAATTTATGTAAATAGTGCCTGAATGAAAATCCCTACTATAGTAGGTTGGGTAGAGCGAAGCGAAACCCAACAGCGAAGCTACCTAATAAAAGGACCAGTTATGAAATCACCAGAGCCTGTGGATAAAATTCATCTGGATGATGTTGACAGAAAGATTCTTAACCGGATTCAATCAGATTTTCCAATATCATCAAGACCTTATATGTCTATTGCCGAGGATCTGCACCTGTCCGAGCAGGATGTCATGGCGCGTTTAACCCGTTTAAAAGAAAACGGGATCATCCGCCGCATCGGAGGTAATTTTGTCCCTGAAAAACTCGGGTATGTCAGCACCCTGTGTGCGGCAAGGGTGCCGGATGATAAAATTGAGGCATTCACCGGGGTCGTGAACCAATATTCGGGTGTCACCCACAATTATCAGCGGGATAATGATTTCAATATCTGGTTCACATTTATCGCTGAATCAGCTGCCGAGATTGAGAAAAATCTTAAGGATATTTCAGAAGAGACCGGTGTTGCTGACATTCTCAATCTTCCTGCAAGCCGGGTGTATAAAATCAAGGCGCAGTTCGATGTTTGAGCCGGAGACATGATGAGAGATATTCGCATCGCCGCTGTTGTTTTTCATTCACCTGTGGGCAGGGTGGCAGACAACCTTTCTCAGATGGAGAGGTGGATTACAAGGGCAAAACAGGAAAAAGCGGAAATCATCTGTTTTCCTGAAATGAATATTACAGGCTACAGCACTCGAAAGAGGATGACAGGTTCGGCAGAAAAGGTGCCGGGCGCAATCTCGGAACAGCTCGCCCGGATGGCCTCCCGGGCCGACATGATTGTCCTGGCAGGAATGGCGGAAAAAAATGAAAACGGGAACATGTATGCCAGCCACCTGGTTGTCAAACCGGATGGATCGGTGAAGGTCTACCGGAAGCTGTATCTTGCTCCGCCGGAGCAGTCCTTGTTTATGCCTGCGGGAGAGGTGCCGGTTTTTGATGCGTGTGGCATGAGATTCGGTATTCAGCTCTGTTATGATGCCCATTTCCCGGAACTGTCGACCCATATGGCGGAAAAGGGTGCGGAACTTATTTTTATGCCCCATGCATCACCCCGGGGGACATCGGACGACAAATACAGATCATGGCTGCGCCATCTTCCTGCGCGAGCCTATGACAACAGCCTCTTTGTCATTGCCTGTAATCAGACGGGAGACAATGGTGCCGGGCTGGTTTTTCCCGGTGTCGGGTTGGTGATTGATCCGTCTGGCAATGTCATGGACAGGGATCTCAGCGGCGCAGAGGGCATTCTCGTTACCGATCTCAAGGCAAAAGATCTGACACGGGTTCGACATCACAGAATGCGCTATTTTTTTCCCAACCGCCGGCCCGGGTTGTATTCAAATCAAGAAGATCGAAAAATAAATCATACCCAGTCATAAGATCGCTGCACCGCCTTCAGCCAGCGCCTGTAGAGCCGGTCCTGCTCATCCTCCGGCATTTCCGGGCGCCATTCTTTTTCCATCGCCCAGTTGGCGCTCAAGTCTTCCAGTGTATCCCAAAATCCCACGGCAAGACCGGCGGCATAGGCTGCACCCAGTACCGTTGTCTCGGCTATTTTTGGCCGGATCACCGGAATACCCAGGATATCAGACTGGAATTGCATTAACAGTTCATTGACCACCATACCGCCATCCACTTTCAGGGAGGATAAGCGGATTCCGGAATCCTTTTCCATGGCGTTAAAAATTTCTTTGGTTTGAAAAGCGGATGCTTCCAGCACGGCTCTGGCAATATGGCCTTTGTTGATATAGTGGGTGAGGCCGATAATGAGGCCGCGGGCATCACTTCTCCAGTGCGGGGCAAAAAGTCCTGAAAAAGCCGGTACAAAATAGATTCCGCCGTTGTCTGAAACGGTTTTGGCAAGGGTTTCAATATCAGGTGAGGATGTGATTAGGCCCATGTTGTCCCGAACCCACTGCACAAGGGAGCCGGCAATGGCAATGGACCCTTCAAGGGCATAGACGGCCGGGGAATCTCCAATTTTGTACCCCACGGTTGTCAGCAGCCCGGATTTGGAATGAACGAGCTGTTCTCCTGAGTTGAGCAGGAGAAAGCAGCCTGTGCCATAAGTGTTTTTTGCATCACCGGGGTTAAAACAGGTTTGGCCGAAGAGGGCTGCCTGCTGATCCCCAAGGATTCCGGCCACCAATATTTTTTCGTTGAAGAAACCGTTCTCCGCAGAGCTCCCGTATACCTCACTTGACGGTCTGATGTCAGGAAGCATTTGTTCGGGTATTCCCATGACATCCATCATATCCTGATCCCAGTTCAGGCGCTCAAGATTCATGAGCATTGTCCGGGAAGCATTCGTGACATCCGTGATGTGTAGACCGCCTTCAGGCCCGCCGGTAAGCCACCACACGAGCCAGGTATCCATATTGCCAAAGATGGCATCCCCCTGTTCCGCATCCCTTTGCAAGTTATCGATGTTGTCCAGGAGCCATTTAATCTTTGGCCCGGAAAAATAGGTGGCCAGGGGAAGGCCCACCTTTTTTCGAAAACAATCCATGTCCCCGTTGATCGCCAGATCTCTACATATAGCATCTGTTCGTGTATCCTGCCAGACAAGGGCGTTATAATAGGGTTTCCCTGTATACCGGTTCCAGACAACCGTGGTTTCCCGCTGATTGGTGATACCGACCCCTGCCAGCTCATTTGCGGTGAGTCCCGCCTTTTCCAGGGCCACATGAATGACTTTGGCTGTATTGTCCATGATTTCCATGGGGTCATGTTCAACCCAGTCAGGCCTGGGGTAAATTTGCCGGTGTTCCAGCTGGTGCATCGAAATGATGTCCCCATGCCTGTTAAAGATAACAAAGCGGGTGCTGGTGGTGCCCTGATCAATGGCACCGATATATTTCTTT
>JAUXCK010000193.1 GCA_030618925.1 Desulfobacteraceae bacterium | reverse complement strand
CCCAAAGATATACCCAGGCATCTCCCCCCTGAAGGATTTGATGTAATTGTCAGCCAGGCAGTGGGACCTCTGGATGAGCTTGCCCGCATGGCCCGGCCTTTACTGTCGGCAAACGGTCTGGTAATAGCCATGAAGGGACCAAAGGTAGATGAAAAACTGGAAGAAAAAATGGGCTATCTGCAAAGGCATAAACAAATGTGACAATCGATAATAAATGTGAACTGCTCATATTTTTCCCTCAATACATTTCCCCTGATCGGGCAGACGCCCTGTTCCGGCTGCCGGAACACTGCGCCATCAGGAAATTAATTTATTCAGATGCTTTGCGATCTGCCTGACTCTGTTTTGCATGCCGAGTTTGTTCCTGTCGGCAACTCCGGCAACCCTTACCATGGTTTGTTTTTTCTTTTCGGTCATATCAATGCAAATCTGCTGATGAGACATGAAAAAAGTGATATAAATGCCAATAATCATAACAATAAAGCCGGTATAGACGATCCACACGCCCGGGTCTTTTGTGACCCCAAGAACGGTATAATATTTTTCCTCAAACTCTGTTACAGAGACAATGAGATCGGTTGAAACTGTTTTTCTCTGAAAATCATCGATTGAAATCATCACCTCCCCCTGCCGCATTTTATCAAATTGTGAGAACCTTAAAGGCAAAATGACATCTTGCGGCTCTCCATTAAGGGGAGTTAGGGTTCCGATAAATGTATCGCCGAGATTATGACCCCTGAAATCATATGACGGCATGAATGCCGTCATCAGAAATTTGCCCATGCGGTCCGGAAGGACCATCTCCTTTCCCACCGCCCCTTTAAGCGTAAATGTCTTTCCGGTCTTTTGGATCGTAAAATTCACACGGATCACCTCTGGTATGTCTGTGTTTCTGCCGGTTTGAAGCATGGACAGCAGCCGGTTCTCCATTGGATTCTTGATATCCACTTCAGGGAAGGGAAACGGGATGATGGTGTCGACGACCTGGCCATTTTTCAAGGTCATTGTCCCCAAAAAAGCGCCGCCGGTGCGATGCCCCATAAACTGGTAATCCGGATCAAAATCTCTTATGACAAACTGACCCATGTCTTCCGGCAAAGCAATTATTTCATCCATCTGTACTTTTTGCCGGACACTTTTCCCTGTAGACTTTCGCGTAAAGTTGAGCGTAATGTTCTTTGGATGAAGTCTTCCATAGCTGGATTGAAAAAAACTGACCCCTCTGTAACGCAGGGGATCATTGACAATAATGTCCTTCTGTAAAACGACCTTCCCGTTTTCCAAAATTGATAAAGCGGAACGAAACTCTTTTGGTGCGCCTGTGTCATAAAAGCTGACATGGAAATCATCACACCGGATCTCGAAATCAATCGGCATGACGCCTTTTGAGTTCCATAACCGGATATGATCGGTTGTTTCGCCTTCAGGTATGTTGGCAAAGCCGTCAAAGCCGGCAATGGATCCCACGAGGGCGCCAACAAGCAGAAGGACAACACTGAGATGAACCACATAGACCCCCAAACGGGTCCAACGCCATTTCTCGGCAAATATGCGCACGCCTGAATCGGTTTGCTCCACGGTTTTATATCTAAAATGCCGGGTGACAAAGGATTCATATTCATTTTTTAAGATCTCAATGGGCTGTGAAACCTTAAATTCTTCCTGATTTAAGGATTTTTGGAACCGTGACAGGGAAAATTTTGGTATTTTTACAAATATAATTTTCCATGTTGCAGAAAGCCTTTCAAAAGAGCAGACAATGATATTGACGGCCAGCATAATAATCAGGAACTGAAACAACCAGGAGTGGTAAATATCGAAAATATCTAAAATTGAAAATAATCTGAAAACAGACTCTCCAAAGGAATGAAGATACATTTCCGGGTCGGCATTCTGGGGGATGAGTGTCCCGATAATGGAAAAAACGGCTATGAAAACCAGTAAGGTAATTGTCAGCCGGACGGACGCAAAAAATTTCCAGGTCTGAATTAAGAGTCCACTTTCTTTTTGAGCATTGTTCATTCGCCGATCCTCTTCTGAATTTTGATCCGTCAACCGGCTCGTCAACAGGCCGGCAGCCATTCGCCCAACGATCACTTATTATTGGGTCAGCCATCCGTATCATATCAATCCCGTTGACGCAACTGCAGAAAAACATCAGCCGTGATTAAATCTATTTTATCGATATACCACAAAGTGGTATCTTTTTGCTTGACAAGTATAAATAGGATTGTTAGCTTCAAACAGAATAATTCATTCCTCTATTCTCACCAGGGCAGTTCTTTTTTTATAAAAGAACTGCCCGACCCCCTCAATTGAGACTTCGTCGGTGACCAATCGCCGGCGCTGTCCATTCCCTCCCCAAATTCCGGTGTCTCAGGCGGTTAAGCCTGAGACACCCCCTTTTCTGAACAAAACCCGACGAACCCCTTGACAACCATGATCCTCAATATTATATTTCGATTTATGTCGAACTATCGAGATAAAAAAGCCGAAAAATTTGCCGACATATTCAAAGCCTTGTCCAACCCCAACAGACTCAAGATATTTATGCGGCTTGTATCCTGCTGCCCGCCTGGCACCATAACCCGCATTAAGGACAAGATGCCAGAGGATGGAGGATGCGCCTGTGTCGGGGAACTTGGCAAGGATCTGGGCATTGGTCCTTCTACCATATCACATCATATTAAAGAGTTGCGAAGGGCCGGCCTTATTCGAATGGAACGGCGAGGGCAAAAAATTGAATGCTGGATAGACCCTGATACCCAATCTGCACTTCAGGGCTTTTTTTAATAAAATAATTGTATGCCGGATATATAAAACCGTTGTTTGAGAATATCGGGTCATTCTCGAACATTAAAAGCGATCCAAACAGGAGGGAAAAATGGACGTCAAACAAAAAGAAGACATCAGAGAAGCGGTTCGTAAAAGCTACGGAAACGTGGCCAGGATCGAATCCATCGCACCAAGTGTCGACCAAACAGCCTCCTGCTGCGGCAGTCAGCCCATCACCCCGGACCAATTGTCGGCAGTCATGGGGTATTCAAAGGAAGATATGGAGAATGTGCCTGAAGGTGCGAACCTGGGGCTTGGATGCGGCAATCCTGTGGCTGTTGCTTCTCTTAAGCAGGGAGAAACAGTCGTGGATCTGGGCAGCGGCGGTGGGTTTGACTGCTTCCTGGCCGCAAGAGAAGTGGGCGAAACCGGCCTTGTGATCGGTGTGGACATGACGCCGGACATGGTCAGCAAAGCCCGAAAAAATGCGGGAAAAGCAGGGATTGCCAATGTTGAGTTTCGCCTGGGTGAGATCGAGTACCTTCCGGT
Source organism: Desulfobacteraceae bacterium (assembly GCA_030618925.1). Taxonomy (GTDB): domain Bacteria; phylum Desulfobacterota; class Desulfobacteria; order Desulfobacterales; family SURF-7; genus JAUXCK01. The sequence goes on along the minus strand of JAUXCK010000193.1, from coordinate 2,739 downwards.
GGCGGATAACACAGCTGACATCATCATGTCCAACTGCGTCATAAATTTATCCCCCGACAAACCGGGTGTATTTCAGGAAGCTTTTCGTATTCTTAAACCAGGAGGGCGGTTGTCCATCTCTGACATCGTTGCCACGGCCCAGGTGCCGGATGACGTACAGAAAGACCTGGCATTGGTATCTGCCTGCATTGGCGGTGCCGCGACCATTGATGACACAGTCGCCATGCTGAAAAAGGCCGGTTTTGAAGGGATCAAAATCACGGCAATAGATGAAAGCCGGTCACTGATTCGAGAATGGGTGCCGGACACCAATGCGGGTGATTATGTGGTCTCCGCTGTGATTGAAGCCAGGAAGCCAGTGGTTTCACAAGAAAGGTTCTGAACCCGAACTCGATAAACGCGTCATGGCCCTGTTCACACCACAAGTGCAGCCATATCGCTGCCAAAGAGACCGATTCGATCCCCGGATTTAACCGGGATCTTTAAATCCCAATCAAAAGGAGTAGAACGGACCTGTTGATATCCAAGCCATTTTGCCATGCTGCTCCGGGTTGATAACAGTTTTGAATTTAAAAATATATTATAAATTTCCTCGGTATTTATTCCCACCCGGGCCAATAGTGATTCTATGGTTTCATCCAAACCGGGAGCGATCCTTATGACATTATTCCGGATAGTTTGGCTTTCTTTTATGTAACCACGAAGTTTACCGTATAAATGAATTTCTATCATAGATGTATTTCCTTCCATGTCCTGGTAAAGATGGGTGTTTAATCCATCTTTCTGATCTGCCGCACAAACGCCTCTGGATCGGTTACCGGAAGCCGGCAAGTCCCATTTTCACAGACATAGGCTGTTGTCTTTCCCTCAAGAGCAGTCTTCCCCCTGACAGCAGGAATGAGGTCTGCCAGATTTTGGGCAGCGTCCCCCTCCCCTGCAACAGCCAAAAATCTGTTGGGAAGAAATACAGGCCTGAGCGCCGACACAAATGGATCGGCACTGGACGCCTCTCCATCAGGCGTAATAATGATGATCTCCTTGGGCTTATCGAGATAAAAATCCAGGGCCAGCAGCATCTCCGAATAGGCCAGCGGATTGACTTCTGAAGCACCTAAAAATGCCTTTAAAGCGGTTTCCGCCCGCAGACGATAAGTTTTCCTCGAGGTCAATTCATTCAACCTGAGCAGATTGAGAACTGCAATTGAATTACCCGACGGGACAGCGCCATCATAGTTCGGTTTTTCCCGGGCAATCAGATTTTCGTGGTCTTTGCTTGTCATAAAGAAACCTCCATTTATTTTGTCCTCATAGAGATCGCCCAGGATATCATCAAACTGTATGGCTGTTTTAAGCCAGAATGGATCGTGGCTTGTTTCATAAAGATCCAGGAGTGCGGCGATGAAAAAAGCATAATCATCAAGATAGGCATTGTACCTGGCCTTTCCCCCGCTGAAACTCCGAAACAGCCGGTTGTTTACGAACAAATAATTTAATATAAACCGGGCGGCCTTTTCAGCACGATCCGTATACATGGATTCCCCCAGTACAAGCCCTGCCCTGGCATAGGCTGAAATCATCAGCCCATTCCATGCGGTCAATATTTTATCGTCCCTGAGTGGCGCAGGCCTTTTCTTTCGAGCGTGATACAAAAGCTTTTTGGATGCGGCAAGGACGGAGGTCAATTCATCCTCTGACATGTTCAGCTTATCGATAACAGAGGCATCGGTATGGGTCGTATTCAGTATATATCGCCCTTCAAAATTCGGCACCGGTCCGATTGAATAGTATCCCTTTACAATCCTTGCCTGCTCTTTATTGAGAACAATGTCGATTTCTCCCGGAGTCCATGTAAAGAAGTATCCTTCCTCCCGAAGGCCTTCAGGTGTCAGGCTGTCCGCATCACTTGCAGAATAAAACGCCCCTTCAGGAGAAGTCATTTCCCTGCCCACATAATTGAGAATATCGACAGCGACCTCTTTAAACCTGATTTTCCCGGTTGCCTGATAGCCTTCAAGGTAGGCCATCACAAGAAGGGCGTTATCATAAAGCATTTTCTCAAAATGAGGCACGAGCCACTCTTGATCTGTTGAATACCGGTGAAATCCACCCCCCACATGGTCATACATCCCGCCTGCAGCCATTTTTTCAAGGGTGACATCCGCCATATCCAGAAATTTAGTGTCTCCCGTACGCCTATGGTAGCGGAGTAAAAACCGGACAGGAAGACTGGATGGAAATTTGGGTGCCCCTTTTACCCCGCCATTTGCCGCATCAAACCGGTCTTTATAAAGATCGGCTGCATTATGAAGGACATCTGCCTCGGGCAATTCTATTCCTTTCCCTGTGGCCAAATTTTTCTGTATCAGTTCCGTCAGCATGAGGCTGGACTGAACAACCTTTTGATTCTGAGTGTGATATATGGCGCTAATTTTTCCCAGAATCGTTAAAAAACCGGTAGCCGCCCCTCGATCTCCATCTCTGGCCGGAAAATAGGTGCCCCCATAAAATGGTTTTCGATCCGGGGTGAGCCAGACATTCAGCGGCCACCCCCCCTGACCCGTCATGGCCTGTACAGCGGTCATATAAATGGCATCAATATCGGGCCGCTCTTCCCGATCCACTTTGACGGCGATATAGTTTTCGTTTAAATACCGGGCAATCTCCTCATCCTCGAAAGACTCCTCCTCCATCACATGGCACCAGTGGCAGGTGGAATAACCGATGCTGACAAGAACCGGT
>JAUXCK010000356.1 GCA_030618925.1 Desulfobacteraceae bacterium | reverse complement strand
TATGCATGCGGGTTTAGCAAAAATGCTGTTTTCAGCAGTTATGCCGGGTTGTTGGAAAAAAACTGATGCAGTGGTGATTGTGCTGATGACGCTTATGAAAGACGGAGGTTTGAATGAAGGCGGGTAGAATTTTTAATTTTAATGCCGGACCGGCAGCTTTGCCGCTTCCAGTTCTTGAAGATATTCGGGATTCATTTTTAAATTTCAATGGATGCGGCATGTCGGTTACTGAAATCAGTCACCGGTCTAAAATGTTTGATGATGTCATCAATGATGCGGTGGCAAGGACCAAACGGCTCCTGAATCTGGATGACCGGTTTCATGTACTTTTTATTCAAGGCGGCGCCAGCATGCAGTTTGCGATGATGCCGATGAATTTTCTTGGCGGAGATACATCCGCTGATTTCGTCAATACCGGAACATGGTCTACCAAGGCGATTAAGGAGGCAGAGATTCAGGGTAAATCTTTCAATGTGGTGGCATCTTCGGAAGATAAAAAATTTTCTTATATCCCACAGGAAATAAGCTTTAACAAAGGGGCTGTATATGCCCATATCACCTCCAACAACACCATTAAAGGAACCCAGTGGGCCTCATTCCCCGATACAGGCGGGGTACCGATATTTTCTGACATGTCTTCTGATTTTTTGAGCCGGCCCCTTGATATGGGCAAGTTCGGTCTGATTTATGCGGGGGCACAGAAAAATATAGGGCCTGCGGGTGTCTGTATGGTCATTATCAGGGAAGATTTTCTGGACAGGGTTCCAGATGGTCTGCCGTCAATGCTTAAATACACGACGTATTCATCTAAAAACTCAATGTACAATACACCCCCCTGTTTTGGGATTTACACGATTCAGCTGGTACTGAAATGGCTGGAGGAGACAATGGGCGGGTTGGAAAAGATGGCGGAGATAAATACAAAAAAGGCGCAGCTTCTGTATGATTTTATTGATTCCAGTGACTTTTATTCCGGCACTGCGGCACTGGACAGCCGCTCGTTAATGAATGTCACTTTTCGCCTTCCTGGTGAAGATCTGGAGAAAAAATTTGTATCTGAGGCAATGGAAAACAATCTGGGGGGCCTGAAAGGACACCGGTCTGTGGGGGGCTGCAGGGCGTCCATATATAATGCAACACCTGAAGAGGCCGTTCCGGCGCTCATTGATTTCATGAAGACTTTTGTGAAGAAAAACGGGTAATATGATTTTCCCACAAGGCGTTTAATTTTCTTGATTGCAATAAGAACATTTGGTAGAAACGCTTTCCATTGCTCGAGAATGATGTTTCAGCAGAGATAGATTATAGGAATAAGGATGACGAATATGACTTCAAAAACCTCCATAAGCAAACAGAAACTTTCGATAAATATTGACTCGGTTGCTGCGTTGATCAAGAGAACTCAGCTGGACAGCGGCGAAATACCCTGGAGCAAAACTGACAAAACAGATCCCTGGGATCATGTTGAAGCCATCATGGGGTTGAGTGTCGGAGGCTATTTTGATGAAGCCAGACGCGGTTTTGAATGGATGAGGCAAAATCAACTGGAAAATGGAAGCTGGTACTCATCATACCAGAAGGGTATCCCTGATGATAAAACCCTGGATTCCAATATGTCGTCGTATATTGCTGTCGGTTTGTTCCATCACTTTTTGATTACCGGCGATAAAGCCTTTCTAAAAAAAATGTGGCCAACCCTGCGCGGGGGCATTGAGTATGCCCTGGGCCTTCAAATTCCAAGCGGCGAAATCTACTGGGCCAGGAGTCCGGACGGCGAGATAGATCCCATGAGCCTTTTAACCGGATCAAGTTCAGTTTTCATGAGTTTAAAATGTGCAATTGTGATCGCTGGCCTGCTGGAGATCCCGGTACCGGGTTGGAGGGCGTCACTGGCCAAATTGGGTGACGCCATTAAAAATCGACGTCACCGGTTTAATGTTGCGAAGTCTCGTTTTTCAATGGACTGGTTTTATCCGATTCTATGTGGCGTTATCACGGGAGCCGAGGCACAGAAACGGATCGATACATATTGGAAAAAATTTGTTGTAGACGGTCTGGGGGTTCGATGTGTCTCTGATGAACCATGGGTCACCATCGCTGAGACCTCTGAGTTTGTGCTGTCTTTATCGGCCATGGGCAATTTCCAGTTGGCATCGATTATCTTTAGCTGGATCCAGGATAAATGTTATGAAGATGGATCCTGCTGGTGTGGGTTTACGTTCCCGGACATGATTATCTGGCCGGATGATAAGGTAACCTGGACAAATGCGGTGGTGCTCATGGCAGCCGATGCCCTTTACAACCTTACCCCTGCGAGTCAGCTCTTCAGCCATAAGTTCTGGGTGGAATCTGGTTATTCCAGGTTTCTCTAGAATCTGGTTAGACCCTTAAATCGATTCATTCCCCCTTAAATGGCGTGTTTTTCATTTCGTGGTTGTTAAAGGCAAGATATTTTGAGACAAGATCATCGTCCGTATTATATAAAAAAGGCATATCAAGCATTTGAAAAACGCTATGCCGAACATTTTTTCCGCCCTCAGCTTGAACATCTCGGGGAGGAGTTGATCGTTCTAAAGCCCTGGCACGTTGTTATCTTCGGCAGCCCCATAACTATTGGAGATTTTGTGAACATTATTGCCTCCCCCGAGGGCAAGGTCAGATTGTCTGTCTGGACTGATCAGGAAGATGCACCGGGAATTCGAGTCGGCGATTTTTGTCTGATTTGCCCTGGTGTGCAGCTCAGTGCAACCCAGGCAATCACCATTGGAAAAAATAGTATGCTGGCCCGGGGCGTGTATATCACTGATGCCGACTGGCACGGTATTTATAACCGGACCGTCCTCGGGAAAAGCGCTCCGGTTGTATTGGAAGACAATGTCTGGGTTGGAGATTGTGCCACTGTCTGCAAAGGGGTGACGATTGGAAAAAACAGTATCATCGGCGCGGGTTCAGTTGTTGTGAGCGATATCCCATCCCACAGCATTGCAGCCGGTAATCCGGCAAGGATTGTGAAACATCTGGATCCTGATGAAGAATTTATTACCCGTGAGCAGTGGTTTGCCGACCCTGAGGGAATCTTCAAACAACATAGAAGCCTGGACAGATATTTCTTGCGCAATAATACCCTGTTTAAATGGCTCCGCACATTATTGTGGCCCGGAGCAGAGGATTGAGATGGCCAGGGCAAAAGACCCGTTTGAAATTCATTTGAATGAAGCGGATATTAAGCGGGAAAAGGGTAAAGCAAGGGAACTCAGGCAGTCCCAGTGGTGGAAACGATGCTGTGCAAAAGGAATTTGTTATTACTGCAGGCAGTCTACGCCCCCCGGGGATCTTACCATGGACCACATCGTGCCCATATCCCGTGGTGGCAAAACAACAAAGGGCAATGTTGTCCCTTGATGCAAAGAATGCAATACAAATAAAAAACAGCTGCTTCCCCAGGAATGGGAACAATATTTAAAATCGCACTGAGAGTGATCCGAATTTTAGGGGATC
>JAUXCK010000258.1 GCA_030618925.1 Desulfobacteraceae bacterium | reverse complement strand
TACTGCACGGAGACCTATACCCCCTGCACGCTTGCCATGGTCGAACCCCACTTTGGATTCGATCCAATGAAGCTGAAGACCACTGCGGTCCAAAAGAACGGGGCGTTTGTCCTTGACGGTGAAAAGTGCTTTGTCCCCCGGGCGGAGCAGTCCCCTCACCTGCTGGTTGCCGCGTCAGTGGAAGGTAAAAGCAATTTGTTTATCATAAACCGGGACAATCCCGGCATCCGTATCAGCAAAAGGGAAAGGACCCTGGGGCTTTACTCCCTCGAGACCTATAAAGTTACCTTTGAAAACTGCGAGATTCCGGCCGAAGATCGTCTGGGAGGAAAAAACGGATGCAACTATGACGGTGTGCTCCAAAAAACCCGAATTGCCATGTCCGCCATGGGAACGGGTATCTCCCGGGCGGCCCTGGATTTTGCAAAAAAATACGCAAAGGAGAGGGTTCAATTCGGAGAACCCATCGCACACAAGCAGTCCATTACTTTCATGGTAGCCGAGATGGCGTATGAAACCGATGCCATGCGCCTCATGACCTGGAAAGCCGCGTCAAGACTTGAAGCGGGTAAAGACGCCCGGCGTGAATCGTATCTGGCCAAAATATTTGCCGGGGAAATGACCATGCGAATCGCAGATTACGGCGTGCAGATTCTTGGCGGTCATGGGTATATCAAGGATTATCCCGTGGAACGATACTTTCGAAGCGCCCGGGGAATCAGCATCCTTGAAGGCATGGCGATACTATGAATAAAACCATTTAAGTTAATCCAATAGTAAAAGGAGTTTTTTATGAGAAAAGTTAATGTTATTGGTGTTGGCATGACAAAGTTTACCACCCCTAAAGCCCTTATTCCTTACCCAACCATGGCGATTGAAGCTACCCGCGATGCCTTCAAAGATGCTGGGATCGACTACAGTGAAATTGAGCAGGCCTATGTGGGTTATGTTTACGGCGATACCTGTGCCGGGGAAAAGGTGCTTTATAAATTGGGCATGACGGGCATTCCCATTACCAACGTCACCAATGCCTGCACTAGCGGGTCAAACGCACTTTTCCTGGCACGCCAGGCCGTTTCATACGGTGTGGTGGAGTGTGCACTGGCAGTGGGTTTTGAGCAGATGACGCCTGGCGCTTTAGGCGCTACATTCCCCGATCGCCCCAATCCGGTTGAAAAACATGTCATGAAATTGATGGAGATCCAGGAACTGAACGCCACGGCTCCAATCATGGCTCAAATGTTTGGCGCGGCAGGCATGGAACATCAAAAAAAATACGGTACAAAAGATGAAACCTTTGCCAAGATAACGGTAAAGGCCAGGAAACACGCAGAGCACAATGAACGGGCCGTTTTCAGAAGTCCTCTGACTGTCGAGGAAGTGATGGAATCCCCTCTTCAATTCGGACCTGTCACCCGATTCCAGTGCTGCCCGCCGACCTGCGGCGGTGGGGCCGCCATTGTGTGTTCCGATGAATTTGCCAAGAAACACAATATCAGCAAACCCGTTTATATTGCGGCACAAACCATGATCACAGATCTGGAAAGTACTTTCAACGCAAAAAGCCCTATGAATCTCGTTGGATTTGATATGGCAGCTACCGCCGCTAAAAGAGTATATGAGGAGGCCGGAATCGGACCTGATGAAGTAGATTTGGTTGAGCTGCATGACTGCTTCACCCCTAATGAATTGATCTCTTATGAAGGGCTGGGCCTGACACCGGAAGGAACCGCCGAAAAATTCATTGAGGATGGGGACAATACCTATGGCGGCAAGGTGGTGACAAACCCGTCAGGCGGGCTGCTGTCCAAGGGGCATCCGCTGGGCGCCACGGGTCTTGCCCAATGTGCTGAACTCACATGGCAGCTTCGGGGTGAGGCAGGTGTACGGCAGGTCGAAGGCGCCCGAATCGGGCTTCAACACAATATCGGACTCGGCGGGGCCGCAGTACTGACCCTGTACCGGCGGAATTAAAAATCCAGGAGTTCCTGACGGTCCTTGTAATTATCAAGGGCCTCAGGATTTGACAGGGCGTCCTTATTCAAGACCGGCTTGCCGTGGACGACCTTCCTCACCGCCAGTTCCACTTTTTTCATATTGAGTGTATAGGGGACATCCTGTACCGTCAGAATTTTTGCCGGCACATGCCTTGGCGATGCGTTCGACCGGATATTGCCCACAATCTTTTTCGTCAGCTCGTCCGTCAGCTCATATCCTTGTGCCATCTTTACAAAAAGGATGACCCGGACATCACTTTTCCAGTCCTGCCCGATGACAATGCTGTCTTCAATTTCTTCCATGTTCTCCATGACCCTGTATATATCTGCAGTTCCGATACGAACCCCGCCTGGATTCAGGGTGGCATCTGACCGGCCGTAGATAACGACACCGCCGGTATCGGTAATTTCTATAAAATCACCATGACGCCAGACGCCGGGATAAACATCAAAATAAGCATCATGATATTTTTTCCCATCAGGATCATCCCAGAAATAAATAGGCATTGACGGAAAAGGTGCCGTGCAGACCAGCTCCCCCTGCTGATTAAAGACTGGTGCCCCGACCTCATCAAAACATTCGACCTTCATGCCGAGCCCCCTGCACTGGATTTCCCCTCGATAGACCGGAGCCATGGGATTTCCCAGCACAAAACAACCGTTTAGATCTGTTCCCCCGGCAATTGACGCCAGCTGCACATCCGATTTAATCTCCTGGTACACAAATCTAAACCCATCCCTGGATAACGGAGAACCGGTAGACAACACCGTCCTGATATTGGAGAGGTCATAATCTTTTCCGGGATTTACGCCTTGATTTTGAAGCGCTGCCAGATACCCGGCACTGGTTCCAAAAACGGTTATTTTTGCGTCTTCCGCCATTTTCCACAGGGCACCCGGCTCCGGATAAAACGGGTTGCCATCAAATAACACAAGGGTTGCACCGGTACCCAGGGCACTGGTGAGCCAATTCCACATCATCCATCCGCAGGTTGTAAAATAAAATATCGTATCCTCCCTGTTCAACCCTGTGTGCAGTACCAGTTCCTTTAAATGATTCATAAGAATCCCGCCGGCACTCTGTATCATGCACTTGGGAAGACCGGTGGTGCCTGATGAATACATAATGTAAAGGGGATGAGAAAAGGGAAGCTGTTCAAATATGATGTCCAGCCCTTCCCGGGATGAAATAAAATCTTCGTAATGGACGCCATTTGATATCCGACTGATATCCGGCCGGTCCTCGGTGTAGGGAACGACAACGACTTTTTCGACAGATTCAAGCTGTTCTAAAACCCCTGAAATGCGTTCCAGAGAATCGAGTTTTTTTCCTTTAAAAAAATAGCCGTTTGCCGTAAAAAGTACTTTTGGTTTTATCTGACCGAAACGATCCAGAACGCCTTTGATGCCAAAGTCAGGCGAGCAGGAAGACCAGAGGGCTCCGATACTGGTGGCTGCCAGCATGGCAATGATGGATTGGGGCATATTGGGCATGAACCCCACCACACGATCCCCTGCCTGAACACCCATCTCACGCAGGGAAAACGCCAGCCGTGCCACAGAATCATACAGCCCGGCATAGCTGATGTTGACTATTTCCTGACCTTCCCCCTGAAAAACGATGGCCGGCTGCTCATCCCGGAATCGAAGAAGGTTTTCCGCAAAATTAAGCCTGGCGCCGCTGAACCAGTTGGCCCCGGGCATTTTATTGACATCATCAATAATCTGATTGTAAGGCTGTGATGCCTTGATGCCGACAAATTCCCATATTGCCGCCCAGAAATCCGGAATCTCCTGGACAGACCACTGGTAAAGGGGATCATATCCTAAAAAATCTTTTCCATACTTTTGGTTAACAAACGCCATGAACCGGTTCATGTTCGAATCATTTATCTGCTGCTGTGAGGGTTCCCACAATATCTCGGTCATTGCCATCTCCTCTTTATAATTTTTTCCAAGTCCCATTTGTTCCACAAATACTTTCCATCAGAACCCTTGTCGAGTCAAGAAAAAAAATCTTGACAATCCTCCAGATAACCCCCTAGAACCTAATAATCAAAATAACAGTCCCTTTAAATTTTGTGAGGCTCGAACCCAAATAAACGAATCCAGATGCATTTATTCTGGGATAGAACAAAAAATGGCTTTAGGCGTTTTACTGAACTGAACATATACCATGCTGAATTTCATGAAGGGGGTAACAAATGGCAACCAAATTTGTAAGTGAACGGAATTTAAAATTTATTCTCTATGAGGTGTTTGATACCCTCTCTCTGACCGGGTATGATTATTATAAAGACCATAATCAAAAAATGTTTGATATGGTCCTGAAAGAAGCGATTAAACTGGCCAGGGACCTCTATCTCCCCATATTTGCGGAAATGGACCAGGAGCCGCCTGAGCTGGTGGATGGCGAGGTTCGGGTGCATTCTTCGGTCCGGACGATGTTAAAAAAGTATGCCCAGGGCGGATGGATGACAAGCGCCCTGCCCTATGACATGGATGGCGATCAGATTCCATTTTCAATTGTCATCGCCTGCAGCTTTATCTTTTCCGCTGCCAATTATTCTGCATCAGTGTATGCAGGTCTTTGCACCGGTGCAGCACATCTTATCAGGTCATTCGGAAGCAAGGAACTGCAGGATCTGTATGTCCCCAGGATGCATGCGGCCGAATGGCAGGGGACCATGGCACTGACTGAACCGGAAGCCGGCTCATCCCTGACAGACATTACGACCGTGGCCGAACCAGCAGATGGCGGCCATTACCTGATCAGGGGCCAGAAAATTTTTATCTCTGCCGGCGATCATAATGCAGTTGAAAATGTTGTCCACCTGATGCTGGCCAAAATAAAAGGGGGCCCGCCCGGGGTTAAAGGGATCTCCCTGTTTGTTGTCCCGAAAAAACGAATCAGCGACGACGGCACGCT
>JAUXCK010000372.1 GCA_030618925.1 Desulfobacteraceae bacterium | reverse complement strand
TTGAGGTGAAAAGAATTAAAAACGCCCTTGGCATGGGAAACAAGGAAATTGAGAACCATAAGATGTTCAACGCATTTTTTAAAGGTGCGGCAGAGCTGGTTATTCCTGATTTTATGAATGCTGAAATGAGTTTTCCTGAGGAGGATGTGCTGCACTGGGAGTTTAAACCAGGGGAATGTTTTGCGTATAAAGGCATGCAGGCGATGGGCGCAATTGACGGCTATGAATGCGGCGTGATTTACAGGATTGAATGCTGGATCAAGAGTCTGGGGATCGAGTTCAGGTCAACGCCTGAAGTAAAGAAGTGTCTGATGCTGACGGAGGGTGAATGTTCGGGCAATATCCGGCTGCATTTTTAGGGCAGGAAGCTTGCATTAAACCGGCAAAAATCTATTTTATTTAAAGTCCTGTTTATTCAGTGACTCTTTGCTCATGGGTTTAATCGCTGAATCATCGATCCCCATTTTGAATTTTACACCGATCCCTTTGGGGCTTGTCCTGACCACCTCACCGATGATTTTAATAGACGATTCATTGTCCGGCTGGGGAATTGTCATGGTGATATCTTCGCCAACCGGGATTTTCTCCGGGGTTCTGATAAATACGCCCCATGCGCTTATATCTTCTATATATTCGATGCTGGAAAACCCCTTGGTTGCATATGCAACCGCTGTTGTGAAGGGTCTTCTAAGGGCTTTCCTTTTTTCCTGAGTCAGTTCTTTTTTCTTGAGATTTGTCATTTGAATCGCCTGTTGAGGGTGACTGCTCCCGGCAGGAATTTAATCCTGCAGGAACCCGATTAGTATATTCCATCATTTTTGGCATGTCAACGGTCCGGGAATTGGTGCGCTGAGGACGCTTCAGGTGTTGCGGCTTATGTTGACAAGGACTTGAGAGGTCTTAAAGGTTTCTTTCTCTTTCTGCTTTCATGCTCTTTTTCGTCCTTTTTTTTGAGACCTTCCATTAAAAGGGTCATCAGGGGGGTGTTGATTTCTTTTGTTTTTTTACTGCAGAAATTATCGATTTCCAGAACAGTTCTATCCCAGCAAAGGAGCTCGTATACTGCATCTTCATCTTCCAGATCACCTGCTTCAGCAGCCATGATATCGCCTTTAAGAAGGTGTATGATTCCGAAACGTTCATTTGATTTGACAGTCACTGTACATGTCTTGTCTTCCATTTCCACCAGCTGAAGGAAAGAGGCAAGACTGATTCCCTGTATCTGGCCTTTGGCGCCGGCCTCCAGTTCATCGAGAATGGCGTCGGTCAGCGTGTCTATATTCAGGGGTTTTTCAAAATATTGAATCGGGCCGATGGCTTCGATTTTGGCCTGGATATCTGCTCCCCCAAAGGCCGTCATCACAAGAACAGGAATTTCCGGATGATACTTGCTCAGGTAAGCCATGAACTCAAACCCATCCATTTCAGGCATCTGTAGATCCGTAATAACGAGATCCACTTTTTCCTGCCGGATGATGTCTATAGCATTCTTCCCGTTGTCTGACGTCAGCACTTGAAAATAGGATGCGTGGGGTTTTAATACACGAAAGAGCAACCCCCGCGTTACCGCATCATCATCTATGATAAGCACTTTTTTCATATATTATTAAAATACTCTCTTACAACCGGAATCGCGGATAGTGTTCGTATGGTTATTGATAGTGTCCATGGACAGGCAACGACGTTCTTTCTGAACCCGACACGGAAATCGGGGAAAACAGCCATTGATAAATGGACAAATTTTATTTTATCATACCATTTGTATAATCTCAAGCATGCAAATGTCAACGGGTGCAATTAAAAATGCCGGTTTGCACCTGAGATTATGATTAAGATCAGGATTAACGCTGACCAGCGATTTTAATTACACCATTTATTTGACATATGGCGGATAATTTGGTTAATATTCAGGCATTGTTTTGTTTAAAATCCCCTGGTGTGCAGGGGGGGCAAAACTTAAACCAAAGGCACTGACGTGTCTTCTTTATTTTCGGGCCGATGTTATTCATGCCCCTTGTTTTTCAGGATTTCAACCAATGGAAATGAATGATCTACTGCAAAAAGCGATCCATGCGTCGGTGAAGGCGGGAGAGGCCATCCTGCAAGTTTATCACACTGATTTTATCGTTGAGAATAAATCCGACGATTCGCCTTTAACCCTCGCTGACAAAAGGTCTCATGATATTATCTGTTCGGCCCTGGAAAAAGAAAACATCCCGATTCTCAGTGAAGAAGGACGGGATATCGGCTTTTCCGAAAGACAAAAGTGGCGCCGGCTGTGGATTATCGACCCGCTTGACGGCACAAAGGAATTTATTAAACGAAACAATGAATTCACCGTCAACATCGGGCTCATTGTGGATGGGGCCCCGGTACTCGGGGTTATATTTGTGCCGGTAACAGGGGTGCTCTATTTTGCGGCCAGGGGCCTGGGGTCATATAAACTCACGGATGCGGGTGTATTGGATCAAATCGGGAAACAGCCGCTCCAGGATAAAGATTCTGATTTGATTGAGGATCCGGTTGCGGGATCGATCGAGAATCTGACGGGTCATGGCCACAGACTGCCTCTGGGTCGATCCAATGATGCTTCCTGTACAATTGTCGGCAGCCGTTCCCATGCCACGCCGGAACTCGAGGCCTATGTCCGGAAAAAACAGCAGGAGCATGCCAGCGTCGATTTCATCTCCGCCGGGAGTTCATTAAAATTCTGTCTTGTGGCAGAAGGTGCGGCCGACATCTATCCAAGGCTCGGGCCGACCATGGAATGGGACACGGCCGCAGGTCAGGCAATTGCAGAAAATGCAGGTGCAGGGGTTTTCTTGTTCGATACAATGACACCATTGACG
>JAUXCK010000283.1 GCA_030618925.1 Desulfobacteraceae bacterium | reverse complement strand
GGTGAGAAATAGAAAGCTGATACAAATACAGAGGCCTGCAAGCAAAGATGAGAGCGCTGGAAAGGCCATCCTGGCATTAAGCCGCTTTTTTCTCCACCTGTCCGTGATAAAGCCGCCCAGGGGGGCACCGACGATGGCGAGAAGAAAGATGGCCGCGGATTTCATGCCGGCCTTATCCATGGGCAGGTTATCGACCCTGTGGAAATAGGTGGGAAGCCAGGTGAGCATGGCTGTGGTCGCAAATGTATTGCCCACATAACCCAGGTAGGTGAATAATACTGAGGGTGTTTTTAAAAAATCGGCTGCAATATCACTGATTTTCATCTTTGTGTCTGGTGCGGGGTCTGCTTTATCAAAAACGGTCTTTACGATTTCGGCTGTTTTGTAGTCTTTGATCCAGAAAAACATAACGGCAACGAACAGGCCGGGTATTGCTGTTAAACCGAAAGCATATCGCCACCCGAATGTCTCAGCGATAATACCTCCCAGGACAACACCGATTGCAGTACCCATTGGAACGGCTGCAGTAAAATAGCCGTTCATGGTTGCCCGTCTTTCTTCCGGGAAGTAAGCTGCTATCATGGCATTCCCGCCGGCAGCATAAGCGGATTCCCCGATCCCGATGACCGATCGCATGGCAAGCAGTTGTTTGAAGCTTTTGGTAAAGGCACAGGCCCCGGCTGCCAGACCCCAGAGTATTGCCATCAACCCAATGGCCTTTTTCCGGCTCCACCTGTCGACCAATAGCGACACAGGAAACACGAAGACCGTCATGACCAGAGTAACGACCGAAGCAAGCCATCCGCATTGGGTATCTGTGAGTCCCCAGTCGATCTTCAGATAGGGAAATAGAGAGGCAACCACCATCCTATCGACATAATCAAACAGATACAGAAGGAAAAGGAGCGTGAAAACATAGTATGCATATCCCCTGGTCACCTGAAAATCCTGTGCGCTGTCTGTGATTGTACCATTATTCATTGCGGCCCCCTATATGCCATATCGTTTTTGGCTGTGTATCGGGCGATTTCAGACTTTATTCCAAGTCTTCTTCAAGAATCTGTTATATAAAGAGAATCAAAATATGTTTCGCAGGAAACCGGAGCATAAATGAAATAGGATGGGTTGTCAAGGCGAGTTGCTCATTTGAACGAATGCCCGCATGCGCGCAAAAGTCTGAATGCCCATTTCCGGAAAGGCATAAACCGGGATACGGTTTTTCCGCATGAAATCCTCTGCGCCTTTTGTATCTTCCCTGTCCCCCATGAGAGAGATGAAGACGGGTTTGCCCGGGTGTTCCCTGATCACCTCGATAAGGGGAGTGAATATGTCTTCGCCGGAGATTGAAAAAGTGATGAACATAATCCCATGAACACCATCGTCCCTCAGCAGGGCGCGAAGTATCTCACAGGATGTTTTTTCAAACCCGTGCACCATCATGTCCGGATACATATCGATGGGGTTTTTTGCCTTTGAGGCAGTGGGGATGACTGTGGAGATATGCTTTATGGTCCGGGGTGTCAGCTCGGCCATGTCCACCCCCTGCTGGACAGCGGCGTCAATGCTCAGGATCGCCTGAGCCCCGCTGTAGGTCGCTATGGCAATGTTGTTGCCTTTGGGGAGCGGCATCCATTCAAAGCCCATGAGGGTGCCGAGCATGTCATCTATCCCGTTCATCCGCAGGATGCCTGCCTGCCGGAGGGCACCGTCAAATACAGCATCATCCACGGCCAGGCTGGCGGTGTGAGATGCCGTTGCCTTCGCACCCAGGCGGGTCCGCCCCCCCTTTAAAATAAGCACGGGCTTTTCCCGGGATGCCGTTCTTGCCGCTTTAATAAACCGTTTCCCATCCCTGACATCTTCCAGATACATGCCGATGGTCCGGGTCTGGCGGTCTTGGGCAAAATAGTCGAGCGCATCACATTCGTCCACATCTACCTTGTTGCCCAGGCCCATGCCTTTTGAAATATGCAGTCCATCAAAGGATGCCAGGTATCTGAGAAAGGCGCCGACAAAAATGCCGGACTGGGCCGCAAAGCCGATGGACCCCGGGCGCATCATTCGATCATTGGTGAAATAGGAGGTGGTCAGACCTGTTTCTGTGTTAATGATGCCGAGTGTGTTGGGGCCGAAGGCGCGGATGCCGGTCTTTTTGAGCATTTTCGATACGGCTTCCTGATACTGCCTGCCTTGTGCGCCGGTCTCCCCAAAACCTTCAGATGCGATGACCACGCCTTTTACCCCTTTGCGTGCGCAATGGGCAATCGCTTCAGGAATGACCCGGGGCGGTATGATCATCACCGCCAGATCCACATCAAACGGGACATCCTGAATGGCAGGAAACAGCGGAATTCCATTCACTTGTCCGCCTTTTGGATTTATACCTGCCACCTGGCCCTTGAAACCGTTGTCTTTGAGCATTTGCAGCAACATTGATCCGGGCTTGAACGGGTCATGTGATGCGCCGAAAATTGCCATGTTTCTGGATTCCATCACCTCTTTTATTGGCCGCATAATCGCCTCTCTCAGGGGGGTTGTTTTATGAATATGCCTTTTCCGCATATCTCATATAGTGTTAAAGCATTTCTGGGACACAATACAATTAATTTTTTATGTCAATACGATTCAATGTATTTCCCAAGGGTTTTAATCATCAGGTCGAGATTGCCAGGATTCACCCGTGCCATATTGTCCTGAACAGAATGAAATCCCCCAAGGCCGGGCCCGGGTAATCCAGACTGACCGACAGTGATAAAGGGAATTCCTGCTGCTCCGAAATTTTTGGTGTCGTCGCCTATTGTTTTTTCAACATCCATGGGTTTTCCTGATATTTCCATCCAAACATGATTGAGCCTTTTGGCCAGTTGCACATCAGCATCATGGAATATCATAAAGGACCCGACCTTTTCCCAGTAAAGCATGTTTCCATTCTGGCCGACAAGCTCCAGGTTGACCAGGGATGTCGGGAGTTCTGGTTCGGCCGGTTTGTCTCTGAACCGCTCTTTTACATACCAGTATGCACCCTGAAGGCCAACCTCCTCCCCGCTGCTGAGCAGTATGGTAATGTCGGATCCTTCATGATGGATCTTGCCTTCATTTAGATCCTTTGCAAGGGCCAGCAGCGTCACCACCGATCCGCCGTTGTCAACAGCACCGAAGCTCTGTTTATCTTTACTCAAAAATACATATCCACCAAGCCAGGAAAATGCAAAACCACAGTAAATCACAAAAGACGCTGAAAGGACGAGGGCGATGGTTTTAAAAAGATTTTTCTGCAGCACATTAAATTTTTTTACAAAAAACGTCCAGATAGACAGAGTCACACCAAGAACCAGGAAAAGGGGAAACAGCTTCAGAATCCTTTGGCGCTGGATGTGGTCCCAGAAATCGGTCTTGGAGTCATAATGGGCACAGAAGATAAGCTCCCGTACAGCATCGGGTGAAGGAAAGTGCATGATGATGTTTTCAGCTGGTTTTTCAAGCAGAAAGGAGACCGGGTGCAGGGACATATCCACTTCCAGAATAATGAGGACCGGAATTGCGATCACCGACAGCAGGGCCAGTAAAGGCTTTTTTTTCAAAATAAAAATAAAAAAGAAGATAGACAGGACAAGAATGGCAGCGCCCAAAAGGGCCAGGGCATGATATCTGAGTGGAAACGCCTGAACTGTAAAAGGAATTTCCCACGATGTGAGAAGTCCTTTTAAATAGGCGGCGACCTGGTTTAATGTGTCACTGTGATTGGGCCTTGGTACGGCTATTTTTTCTAATATGCTGATCCATTCCATTTCTCTCCTCCTGGTCAGTATGGGTTTATCGAGGGCGAGTCCCAGACGTTTTTTTCGGAAGGTCCGGTCCAAGTTTGCGTGTATCGTATTCGGATTATTGTTTGTTCAAAGGAAAAAGTGGGCAGGGTATTTAGCAATCTGTTCATAGGAAAGTCACCTCGCAAACGGAGAAATTTGTTTACTTTGAAGTAATTTATAGCTGTATCAGGGTTCCATGTCAATATGACCGAGGATCTGTTTCTTAAAATATTATTTGGCAGGGGTGCTGCATTCGAATCCAAAATCAAATGAAAATTTTTGTCAGAATAATTCTTCTGTTAAAGAAGTCTTCTTTGGACAGGGCATTTTCCGGTCACTTTGTGTAAACAATTAAATGGAAATGGTGCAGGCTTTTCGCCTCATGCGTGCCTGAAAGGCCAATCGCGATGGCAGGGCATGCGAAGTGTGAGTAAATTACTTCTTAATTTTGGGTAATAGAGGACGCGCCGCTACTATTATTCGTAGAAGTCATAATTTGTCCTTTATGGGAATAAGTCATAACAGTATGATATAACAAAATAATATTGTAATTCTGGAATATGGCATGGTTTATGCTGTCTAAATCTATGAACATGGTTTATTGTGTTGACTTATTTAGTGAAGTATGAACAGTATATTGAGCGTTTATTAACGCACAATGATTGTGAATCGAATTCTGATAAAGTTGATTTTCTGAAAATAGAATACAAAAAAGGAGACACAAATGCGAAAATTAGGTTCGGTATTCATTTTAGTTGTTATCCTGCTGTTTATTGTACCCTGTGCAAGTGCTGAATCACTGGGGCATGTGC
>JAUXCK010000018.1 GCA_030618925.1 Desulfobacteraceae bacterium | reverse complement strand
CTCTTTTCCCTTCCGTTTTATTTTTACATCCGAAAAGGACTTATGGTTCTCCTTATCCTTTCAGCCCTGGTGGCAACAGGATGGTACCTGAAAAATGGCGCACTTCAAATAGAAGGGGACTTCACCCAGGAACAGGGCACCCCGCCGTCTTTCCCGAAAATCAGTATTTCGCCGGCTGCCATGAAGCACCTTATTTTCCTGGGGGGCATCATCGTTCTCATCATGTCTGTGGGATATTATCTGAAAATGTACAGCGTTTTGTATTCTACACAGGGGCCTGCCTTTGGCGCCAGTTTCACCGATGTCCATATTAAAATCCTGGCGTTGAAAATTGCGACTGTTGTATCTTTCTGCTTTGCCCTGGTTCTTTTTTTCAGCGCCTTTAAATTTAAAATAAAAATCATCTGGATTGGCGGCGGAATTTGGATAGGGGCTGTGATGTTTCTGACAACCGCTCTCCCCATTCTGGTGCAGCAATTTGTGGTCAAGCCCAATGAACTGGCAAAAGAAGCACCCTATATCGCCCATAATATCGATTTCACACGAAGGGCCTATAATCTGAATAAAATCCAGGAAGTCGATTTTGAAGTAAATGACCGGCTGAGCATGGAAGAACTCAAAAAACATGACGTGACAATTCAAAATATCAGGATCTGGGACGAGCGCCCTTTACTCCAGACCTACAGGCAGATTCAAACCATTCGGCTGTATTACAATTTTAACAATGTTGATGTGGACCGTTATTTCATCAACAACCAGTATCGGCAACTCATGCTGGCCACCCGGGAGATGGTGGTAGATCAACTTCCGCCACAGGCAAATACCTGGGTCAACAGGCACCTTATCTATACGCATGGATATGGATTGGCGGCCAGTCCTGTCAATGAAGTGACCGATGAAGGACTCCCCCGCCTGTTCATCAAAGACGTGCCGCCTTCATTTAAGCCTGACCTGAAGATAGATCGTCCGGAAATCTACTATGGGGAAAAAACAGACGACTACGTCCTTGTCAAAACAAAGGCAAGAGAATTTGATTATCCCAAAGGGGATAAGAATGTCTATACTGTCTATCAGGGAAAAGGTGGCGTTACCATAAAATCTTTTTTCAGACGACTCATATTTGCCATCGAATTACAGGACCCCCAGATACTGTTCACTACTTATATTACCCCTGAGAGCAAAATAATGTATAAAAGGCGAATAGACAGGCGAATGGCGTCTATTGCACCCTTCCTCTCTTACGACGCAGATCCTTACGTGGTCGTGTCTGAGGGCAGAGTTTACTGGGTTCAAGATGCTTACACAACCTCTAATATGTACCCCTACTCCATTCGATCACATGGCTGGTTTAAAAATAAAAAGCTCAATTATATCAGGAATTCCGTCAAAATAACGGTGGATGCGTATAACGGCGATGTTGCTTTCTATCTTATAGATGAAGCAGATCCTATTGCTAAAACTTATTTGAAAATATTCCCCGACCTGTTTAAACCTTTTGACGAAATGCCGGCTGATTTAAAACAGCACATCCGGTACCCAAAGGATCTTTTTAAAATCCAGGTGGACACCTATTCAAAATACCATATGGAAGATGTTCAGGTATTCTATAACCAGGAAGATCTCTGGCAGGTCCCTGATGAATTGTACGGCGACAGCCGGCAGGAAATGGAACCCTACTATATTATTATAAAACTGCCTGAGGCAGAAAAAGAGGAATTCCTTTTGATGATTCCATTTACGCCTTCAAAGAAGGACAATATGATTGGCTGGCTGGCAGCCCGAAGCGACCTTCCGAACTACGGTAACCTGATCGTCTACAAATTGCCCAAAGAAAAACTCGTTTACGGGCCCATGCAAATTGAAGCCAGAGTGGATCAACAAACAGAAATTTCCAGGGAACTGAGCTTATGGGGTCAAAAAGGTTCCCGTGTTATCAGGGGAAATCTATTGGCTATTCCCATCAGCGACACCTTTATTTACGTTGAGCCGGTTTACCTTCAAGCAAAACAGGAACAAACGGAAGTGCAACCGACAGCATCAAACCAACCCAGAGGCTTCGCAAAACCGCAACGAAGAGGGGCACCGAGCTCACCCCAACAGGACAATTTAACCGCTGCCGCACTACCGGAATTAAAAAGGGTGATTGCCGCTTTCGGCAATCGTCTGAGTATGGAGAAAAATCTGGACAAGGCGTTGAGAAGTGTTCTGAGCGGGCAGATATTCACCAGGCAATTTGGATCTAAAGAAATTCCACAAGATCAAAATATTTCTGAATTGGGTGCGCTGGCCCTGGAACATTATAATCTGGCCAAGGACTATTTGCGCAATGGGGAATGGGCGGAGTACGGAAGAGAGCTGGAAACCCTTGAAAAAATCCTGACGGAAATATCAAGATTTACAGAGGAGGAGTAACCCTGCAACATGACCGGGTAAAGGGGTGTCACTAAAACCGCTAATCAGCGCCAAACCCTGATCTTAATCACTTGTTTTCGCAAACAACCGGTTGATTTTAAGCTTAAGGCTTTTGGTCACGTGGTAAAGCCGGATGGCGGACCGGACCGGCATATCCGGCCCTATTCCGCAACCCGATGTTCTTCAGCTCTCTCAAGTCCCACAGCAACCCCAGTTCTGAAAACAGTCTTTCTGCATTGAGAAGATAGTGTTCCCCGTCAAAGCCTTCCAGTGAGCCGAATCGGGCATCTGCTTTGGTTAAATATTTTCCGATCTCCATGTAGCTCCTTGCAAGTTCCACACGAGCGCCAAGGTGTTCACACTCGACAATACTGTTTTTCCAGTGGCGAAGCGCTGCTTTTTGCCTGCCGGCCAGCCAAAGGCAGGACCCCATCATTCGATAGGCTTCGGGTCGGTCATGGGCTATTTTTTTAGTCGCCTGCATCATGCGCCTGCAGGATGCCAGTGCCTTTTTCCTGTGCCGGTTGAACCGAATATGGTTTTTTCCCTGCTTTGCTGTTTCCAGTCGGAACAGGTCAAGAAGTGCAACGCTCATAAGATAATTGCTTATGTATGGGGGAAGGACCCTGACTTTTGATTTTAATATCTCAACCTCATCAAGAGACCGCTCTGCTGCATGGACATCATTCGAAAGAAGGTGAATTCGGACCTTACACAAATGAAGGACCATCAAAATTTGCATAAAATCCATCCTCGAGAGGGCATGGATACCTTCTTCCGCTTCAATCAAAGCAGCATGAAGTTTTCGATATTTCATTAACAGTTTTGTATTTAAATAATATTTCAGCGCCCGGGAAAACCCATGAGAATAGGTGCGCCCGATATCAGATAACCGGGACACCAGGCCTGATGCGGCATCATACAGTCCACGTTCTATTTTTATGCGGCCATGATACGATATATATGCGGATGTATGTGAAATTTCGCCAATTTTCAAACCAAGCCCAACCAGGCGATCATCATATTCATTCTTCAAGCTGCCGCAATAATAATTCTGTAAAACTTCCGACAGGCTAAAGTAGAGGTGTGACCGGGTATCGTCCGGCTTTATCTTGTCCGTGACAAACGCCAGTATCTTTCGACTCAGACCAAAGGACACGACTGACCAGGACAGGGCAATACTCAGCCCGATAAACATGCCGATCCCGCCGTCAAATTTGGTCAGATCGAACCTTGAGAGTCGCCTGGAAAGATAAAACGACTCCATAATAAAACGCCGCGGCGCCAGGCTCGATTGTGCTGCAGCTCTATGATAGAGAAGTTTAAGGACCTCAATGTCCTGTTGTGTGGGGACCTTTTTCCATTTAAAAAATGGAACATATAGACTGATGAGCAAGTCACAAAAGCTTACCAGAAATCCAAACCAGAGGACGAGTGTATTTTTACGCGCCTTTAGACCATAATATGTCAGCGCCTTTGTATAATATTCCAGCGCTTCGGCATGCCGGCCCCTGTCCAATAAGCTCCTGGCAATATTTTTGTTCATCATCTTAATTTTTTCCGGATCCGCAATGTCTTTATATTTCTTAAGATAAATGTCTAATGCCTCTTTATAATAGTGCAATGCTTCGCTCGATGCGCCGGCCTTCAGCGCCTCTTCGCCGGCCTTTATCATGAACCTTTCCGCCTTTTCCAGGTCTTCACCACAGCTGTAATGAAAAGCAAGCATACCGAAAACCTGACTCAGCCTGTTTTTATAAACAGTCTCCATGGCGGCGGCAATTCTGCGGTGCAGTATCTTTCGGGTCCTTTGGAAAATAGAATGATAGGCAACCTCCCGGGCAAGGGCATGTTTAAATCCATATTCCGTCTCAGGTCTCTTTTTGAGATCTATGATGAACTGGCTGTTTTTCAAGTTCATAATAGAACGATTTACATGAGCGGTGTCCGTTAGAACCGCTGAGAGAATCCTTATGGAAAAGTGTTGTCCCATGACAGCGGCAACTCGAAGCACTTGCCGGGTTTTATCATCGAGCCGGTCTATTCTCACCATCATCACGTCAGTGATATTCTGTGGAATGATCTCTTTCTCCATTGGGCCAATCACTTTGTATGTGCCGTTTCTGTTGATGACGGCGCCCATATCAATTAAAGCGTGTAACACTTCTTCAATAAAAAATGGATTTCCGCCGGCCCGCTGCAATACCATTTTTTTAACAGATAGAGGCAGGATGCGTGTATTTAGCAGATTTCCGATAAGCATGTTGCATTGATTCTTTTTCAACGGCGCCAGGCTGATGTCAAAATAATGCCCGGAGAAATTTATTGACGTCTCCGTCATCACCCTGCCGATAAACTCCCCGTGCTGCGGCCGGAACAGGTTGACAAACAGAATCGGGCGGATCTTGACAAGATCAAATAATGCCGGAAGGAGCAATGCAGAACTCTTATCCACCCAGTGGAGATCTTCCATCACCATAACCACGGGTTGCTGTGCAGCCATTTTCCATAACAGCTCCTTGACACTTTTTGAAATTAAAGTGCCCAGTGCGCTGCCTTCAATTGTTTTGATCTGCCTGGAATACGCATCCGGAAGATGCAGCCCCATTAATGTGGCGATGAAAGGAAGCGCTTCATGTGATTTTTCAGACAGAACAGCGTTGACGGCCTTATCCAGTTTATAAAAACTTTGTTTGTCGCTGTCATCCGCCTTGATCCCGGACCAGTTTTTCAAAAGATCAACAATGGGGTGGAAACTTAAATTTTCGCCTATGGCATTGGTCCGGCCTTCCAGGAGAAGGGTTTGATTCATTATCTTATTCTGCTTAAGCTCTGCCATAAGCCTTGATTTTCCAATGCCCGCTTCACCGGTCAGACTGATAATGGCGCCCTTTCCGGACACCAGTTTTTGCATATGACATTCTAAAAGACCAATCTCCTTCTCCCTCCCGACCATTTCCGACCCCAGGGACCGATGGGCCCCGGATTTTAAAACAAAAGCGTTCTTTTCTTCTGACAGGAGCTCATATACAGGAAATAAATCTACCTTTCCTTCTATTTTAATGGGTCTCAGCGTTTTGAACCTGAACCTGTCTTTAGTCCTGTTATAGGTCGCAGGCCCCACCAGGATCTGCCCTGCATGGGAAGCACCTTCCAGTTTTGCAGCCACATTGACCGTATCCCCCATTACCGTATATTCACGCCTTCTTCTCCCGCCAATTTCCCCGGCGACGACTGATCCCGTGTTAATGCCGATATGTACATCTAATGGGGCGGGTAGTTTTTTATCTTTATTCAATTGATACAGACTGTTTTTAATCTCAATTGCTGTATGGACTGCCTTTAGCGGTCCCTTTTCAATCGCTTTGGGCACACCAAAAAGCGCCATAATACTATCGCCGATAAACTTATCAATGGTGCCGTCATATTTCTCAATAATCGTTTCCATGATCCCAAAGCATCTATCGATCAGAAATGTCAGGTCCTCAGGATCCAGTTTTTCCGACATGGAAGTAAAACCGGAAATATCGGCAAACAGAACTGTTGCCAGGCGATGCTCTGATTCCATGTGACCTGAAGAAATATGCATATCCGAATTCATTTTCAATGAACCCCCTCAACCGTCACCCCGATTTTGCGCCGGGGCGTCATCCCGGTCCTGCGATCACCGGTGCAGAGCCCGGCCCTCGCCCTTCCGGCCTCGTGCCTTATATAGACTGACATCTTTCTATTTTTTGTCGATTTTTTTTATTTATCTCAATAGGGTTTGAGATATTTTGATTTTGATGATCAAGTTGTTGACCCGTTGTCCGCAACCGGGATCTACAAAATTTTTCGGGGAGGAAACTGGGCCCAGAACGTGCGATACGCCCGCTCAGCAGATCACAGTTTTTTCAGACCCAACACAAGGCGAACCTATATCGGGTTTCGGGTGGTGAGAACTAAATAGTGTCCAACCCATTTCATTATTGTATTTCTTCCATTCTGTATGGCGTCAGAATGGTTCCCGGCTGACGCAAATTATTATAAATCACCCGGCACCTCAGTTTTTCAGCCATTATCAATCCCTGAACTGCCAGACTTTTCATACGCAGCGGAACAGGTCGCCTTCCAAAAAAAACATCAAACTTCCGTCGAACTTCCTCTGCAAGCACGCGCGAACGGTTATTGGGCGCATGTGACCACAAGGTATCCAGTGTGGGATAAAACTCCTTTGCCCTTTCGACAAGTTGTTCATGCCGCAATTTCATGAAGCCGGCTTTACATTCTCGGGTAGCCATCACGCCGCGAATTGCCGTATCTGCCATTCTGAGAAATGAAGGCCCGTTTGCTTCAAACTCACTGGCAAATGCCAGCCTCAGGGCCTCTGCGGATTCTTCTCTTGTAAAATGAGGATGTGTGAACCATATCTGGTGCTGACCGTGCCACTCTTCATAGGGAATATCTTTTCTCAATTTTCCCTGCTTTTCATACTCTTTAAAAAGCCGGGTACCCGGCAACGGACCGATTTGCATAAACTGGACCAGATCTGCATTCAAATCCGTTATGAACCCTATCTCATCATGTATGGTTTCCCGGTCATGGTGCTCCAGAAAGAGAATCCCGGATGCAAGAACAGAAATACCATGATCGCGAAGGCCTTTTATCAGCACCTTAAAATCAATACCCTTGTTTTTTTCATACACTTCCTTTTTGGATTCAACACCGATCCACAGAAAAGAAACGCCAAGACGCTGCAGAAAATCGATCCCAAGACCCGTGACGGCCTCGGCAGATGAAAAAACGCTGAATGAGTAGGCCTTGCCATTTTTTTCCATTTCATGAAGGAGTTCCCGGGCGCGGTTTTCTGATTTTAAAAAATTCTCATCCAGTATAAAAAACTCCCGAACGCCCAGCTTCTTTTCTATTCTAACGCAAACATCGTAAATCTCTTTCCCGGTTCTGAAAAATGGTGTGTAGACCTTCTGAAAGTAATGGGACGTACAGCAAAACCGGCACCCGTTAGAGCACCCGACCCCGGTCATGATCATGCCGGCGTTTGGTTTAACAGGTATGCCCAGAATATGCTTATTAGATGAAGCGTATAATATGGGATGGCTCAAGGAAGCCTCCTCCTCATTGAACAACCGCCTGAGGAACCGAATTCCCTCACCCCTGCAAACATGGTCGCAGGGAATTAACGTTTCAATCGTTTCTATACTCGTACCATGCCCGCCGAGGATGATCTTCGTCTCAGGTGATATTTCCCGAACCCATTGCGCCATCTTCCTGGCCTTGAGAAAATTGGGGACAATAAATGATATGCCGATATAGTCATAACCCTTTCCCACCTCTTCCAAAAACCGTTTTTGAGAGGGAAAATCAAGTACGACAGTAGGCATGGTCAAGTTCTCAGCCATGAGGTGCAGCCCGTAACTGTCATGGTTCATCCGGGGAGAAAACACCCCTTGTTCGCGCGTCACCTGATTGTGGAACAGCTCCATGATATTTTCTTTTCGGCCATATTCATCGTCTACACCATATGGGCCGAATACTGACGTTAATAACAATTTCATGCATAACCCCTTGAAGAATCTCACCGGTTCCTGCAGTGTGATCGGCAACCTCGGAGGTCCAACTTATATTTTCATCCCATAGGGAGTTAGGTTGATTCAAACGGAACGACTGAGGCGTTAGGTGTTATAAAATCAAAACCCCGCACCGGGACCTTGTTTGGAGTAACACTTCATATCACACACCCCTGCCCTTTAAAAGACATATTCCATATCTCAAGCCCCCCGCCTCTCAAATAATTATATATTTTTAATGTATGTCAAGTATATTTTAATCAAAATCGAAATCCTGGTCCTCTGGGCCAGGTCAGAGATAAATGGCTGTGCCGAAAGTAATTCTTAATCGTAATCGTAATCTTAATCTTAATCATAATCTCGAAACTTGGTGCGTGATAGATAAAAGAAAGATTAGAACTCAAGTTTTGCACCAATTCAAGGGTGTGAAACCTGGTCCTCTATGCAAGGATTTTTATTTTTAAAAAAAATATGCACTCCTGCTTGACCTTTTCGTGCCAGTGATTACCGTTTGGATAGGTGAAAGCACAAAAAAAAATAATAAGGTTTAATAAAGGAGGAATTAAATATGAGAACTTTAATGCCAATGTTAAGGCCAACCCGATTTTTGAACTGGCCGGACAACAATATTGTTGACCGTTTTTTCGAGGATTTTGCATCCCGGGATCATATAGGAGGAGAAAAAGCCTGGACCCCCAGTATGGATGTTTCAGAAAACGAAAATGCGTTCACCGTTAAAGCTGAAGTACCCGGCATGGATAAAAAAGATATTGATATTACCCTGACAGACGGCCTCTTGACCATCAAGGGTGAAAAGAAAAGTGAACGCAATGAAGCGGAAGAGAACTATCACCTTGTCGAGAGCAGCTACGGATCCTTCTCTCGAACATTGAGACTTCCGGTAGATGTTGAGTTGAGCAAGGTTGACGCTAAATACAAGGACGGTATTCTGACCATTGTCCTGCCAAAAGCAGAAGAAACCATGCCGAAGAAGATAGAAGTTAAGAGTGAAAAATAGAACACTTATTCAAGACCAAGGACTGTGGAAAGCGTGGGCCCGATTTCAGAATGCAGCACCAGGTCAGCAACCCCATCGAGGGGCGTTTCTTCCCGGTTAAGGATAACGAGGTGAGCACCATTTCGCTTTGCCAAATTTGGAAAACCTGCCGCAGGATATACGACCAACGATGACCCGATGGCCACGAAAAGATCGCACGCAAGGGTTGCTTCCTCTGCTGCCTGCATTTCTGAAACCGGCATGGCCTGCCCGAACGAAATCGTGGCGGTTTTCACAATACCGCTGCACTGATCGCAGATCGGGAGGGTCTCATTGTTTCCGAACAGATCATGAATGTCGGCAAGTTCATACCGTTTTCCACAGTCAAGACATGACGCATAGGTCGCGTTCCCATGTAACTCAATTATCTGTTCATCCGGCACGCCGGAACGCTGATGCAGCCCATCCACATTCTGCGTAATCACGTGGGTGACCTTACCCCTTTCCACGAGTTTGGCGACTGCAAGGTGCCCTTTGTTTGGCTCGGCCTGTTTCATGACAGAATCAGATGCAAACTTTCGACGCCATGATTCACGACGCATTTCCTCAGATGAGATAAAATCCTTAAAGTCGATGGGCTGGTATTTGGTCCAGATACCTCCCGGGCTTCGAAAATCCGGAATGCCGGATTCTGTGCTAATACCCGCACCCGTAAACACAACCATGTTTTTGCTTGACGCGATCATCGAACCAAACCGGGATAGTTCGCCGACATCTTCTTTCATATCAAACCTCCAATGATGTATATTTGCCTGATTTTGAAACAGTTAACCCATTGTTCCCATCCAGGATAAATTAAACCCCATCATCCGGTCAACAGCAAAATCCCCCTCTTCCAACCAAAATGTTTCAATGGATTTTTCATTGTAAAATGGAAATAAAAACAATATAAAATAAAAGGTCCCTTTTGACGCTTGTTCCCGGGGGATGGTTTTTACTGAATTCTCGGAAAACCGAATGATTATTTTGGAATCACTGCAGCTGCCGTCATTATGAAAAAGAAAAAAAAGCCCCCCTCATTTCATCTGACATATAAAGAGATCGGCCTCTGGTCCATGATTTTTCTTTTTGTGTCCGCGTGTATGTTTGCGCTTGGTGTATTTATAGGAAGAAATACGGGTCCGGCTTTATTCACGTTTGATAATCATCAGGAACAGACCGATATTTTTAAAATAGCGGCAATCGATAAGTTGCCTGGTGAATTGGATGCAGACCCCCTGGAATTTTTAGACTGGTTGAGTGAAAAGGGAAATGATATTTCCTCCTTTATTGATGAATCCAAAAAAAGAATAGCAGCCGCCCGAACCCATCCCGGGATAAAAAAAAATGAGATGCCGAAAGGACTGGCGCTTCATATCGCAGCATTTAAACATCGAAGCAATGCGGTTCGGTTGATTGAAAAACTCAGGAAGAAGCGCTACCCCGCGTACCTGTCCATGGAGACAAATTCCAGGCATAATGTTAGAGTCGGCAATTTTAAGACCCTGTCCGAAACCAGAACGATGCTTAACAGATTAGGTAAAGACGATATAGAAGCAGTTGTCATCAGGCGGTAGCCGCAAGGCAGGCCTCACGGCTGGGGCTAAAAACCCGGCATCCCATATTTTAAACACAATGCGCCAAGATCAAAAAACAACAATTCTGTCAGAATTGATCAATCATATCAAAAATACCTGTCAAAGCGTGACATGCACGGGATTGTCCGGCTCTGAAAAAGCGCTCCTTTTGGCAAAGGTTTACCGGCAGATCAAAAAGCCCATGGTTGTTATTGCCGGATCCCCCAAAGAGGCTGAACAATTTATGGAGGATCTCCGGTTTTTTTTACCCCCTGAGTTGCCCCAGCTCCTTTTTTTCCCGCCTTATCAAATTTTGCCGTTTAAACTCCTCGCCTACAATAATGAAACTGCCGCGAAACGAATTCATATTTTGTACCAGATGACACAGGCGGTCATACCGCCGATAATCGTCACCACAGCCGGTGGGCTTCTCCAAAAGCCGATTCCAAAGCAGGAGTTACTTGATTTTTCAGAATTGATTTTAAATGGGGAAGACCTGGACCGGGATGCACTGATTTCCAAAATAATTTCAGGTGGATATTCCAGAACAACCCTTGTAGAGGATCCCGGTGATTTTTCAATTCGGGGCGGAATCCTGGATATTTTTTCCCCCATGTACGATGAACCGTTGCGAATAGAATTTTTCGGCGACAAGGTGGATTCCCTAAGGTTTTTTTCACCTGTGACCCAACGAAAAACAACTTATGCCGAGGAAGCCGTCATTCTACCCGCTAGAGAAATAATTCTAAAAATGGATAGAATGGATGAAACCATTGCACGGATCAGGAAACAGGCGTCAGAATTGCAGCTCCCGGTATCCGGGACCAGAGAACTTATCGAGCGGATTAAAAGCGAGGGCGTGTTCCCGGGGATTGAGAGCCTGATACCCCTTATCTATCCAAAGCCGGACACGTTCTTTACCTATGCGCCGACAGACGGATATTTTGTTCTGCTCGAACCCAAAAATCTGGAAAGGGCCGCAGAAGACTTTTTGGCTCAAGCCATTGACAATTTCGAGATCGCCAGAAAGGAAAACCACTTTTGTGTGGAACCGTATCGCCTGTATCTGGACTGGAAGGCGGCAGAGAAAATCATTTCGGATAGAAACCGGCTTGATTTATCATTGCTCAAACTATCCCTGCCTGAAACTGAAGCCCAGCCGGAAACCCTGTCCTTTGATATGGATATAAAGGACAATTCAGATATCCAGTCCATCTTAAAAACACCTCCTGACAGAGACCGCCTGCTGCTTCCGCTGGCAGAATGGATAATGCTTCAAAAAGCCAAAGGGTGCATGACCCTGCTTGTCTGCAGTACCCCATCCCAGGCGGATCGACTTAAAGCTCTCCTTGAACCTTATGGATCTAACCCGTTAATCATTGAACGCTTTCCTGATATGGAACGGGGAAAAGGTATCGTCTATATTTGTCTGGGGAAAATCTCAAAGGGGTTTGTCTGGGATGATGAATCCATTGCCATCCTCACGGAAGATGAAATTTTTGGCAAAAAACGCCGTTTCCGAAAAATCAGCCGGCGGCAAGTCAGATCAGACCTCCTGGCACTGGAGGATCTTAAAAAGGACGACCTTGTGGTCCATATTGATCACGGCATCGGTCAATATAAAGGCCTTACAAAACTTCGACTCAATGGCATGACCAACGATTTCCTGCTCATCGTTTACAAGGACAGCGACAGGCTCTACCTCCCTGTGGATCGCATGAATATGGTTAAAAAATATGTCGGTGTCGATAGGAAATTGGCAAAGCTGGATAAAATGGGAGGAAAATCCTGGAACAAGGCAAAGTCCAAAGCCAGGAAAGATGTTGAAAAAATTGCCGGAGAGCTCCTGAAACTGTACGCGGCCCGCAAGGTCCAAAACGGATATGCATTTGGAAAAACAGACAGTTACTTCCAGGATTTTGAGGCAGGTTTTACCTATGAAGAGACCTCTGACCAACTCAAGGCCATTGATCATGTCCTTTCCGACATGGAGTCCGCCACACCCATGGACAGACTGGTATGCGGAGACGTAGGGTATGGTAAAACAGAAGTAGCGGTCCGCGCTGCATTTAAAGCGGTCAGTGACAGCAAGCAGGTGGCCGTCCTTGTGCCGACCACGGTTCTTGCCGAGCAACACCTCAAAACATTCATCGAACGGTTTGAACGATACCCGATCAATATCGCCTGCCTGAACCGGTTCCGCAGCGCCGGGGAGCAGCAGAAAATAATTAAAAAAATGAAAGCCGGTGCACTGGATATTGTGATCG
This sequence comes from Desulfobacteraceae bacterium, assembly GCA_030618925.1. Lineage (GTDB taxonomy): Bacteria > Desulfobacterota > Desulfobacteria > Desulfobacterales > SURF-7 > JAUXCK01. Next base: position 1,832 of record JAUXCK010000018.1, on the reverse strand, counting down.
GCACCCACCGTCTGCTCCAGAAAGATATCCATTTTAAGGAACTGGGCCTCATCATCCTTGATGAAGAACAGCGGTTTGGGGTTAAGCATAAGGAAAAACTAAAAAGACTGAGGACCACAGTGGATGTTCTGGCCCTTACGGCAACACCAATCCCGAGGACGCTTCACATGTCTCTCATGGGTATCCGGGATATCAGCATTATTTCAACACCGCCGGAAGAGCGACATGCCATCATTACCTATATCTCCGAGTTTGACAAGACCATCATCGCAGATGCCGTCAGAAAGGAATTGACGCGAAACGGACAGATATTTTTTATCCACAACAATATTCACAGCATCTGGAAAATGGCAACCACCCTGCAAGAGCTGGTGCCAGAGGTCCGTCTCGGTGTTGCCCACGGCCGTCTATCAGAAAATGAGCTGGAACAGATCATGGTAAAATTCGTCAACAGGGAAATCGATATGCTGGTCTGTACCACCATCGTTGAATCGGGCCTTGATATTCCATCGGCCAACACCATATTGATCAACCGGGCGGATCGGTTCGGGCTTGCACAGATCTATCAGCTAAGGGGCCGGGTGGGCCGGGCCAAAGAGCAGGCCTATGCTTACCTTTTTATCCCTGAAGGGAGCAGGCTTGGGAGGAATGCACAAAAACGGCTGAAAGTCCTCATGGAATACAGCGATCTCGGATCCGGGTTTCAGATCGCCATGAGCGACCTGCAAATCAGAGGCGGGGGGGCGGCTCTCGGCGTCTCTCAATCCGGTCATATCGCCGCAGTGGGGTATGATATGTTTCTCCAATTAATGGAAAATGCCATCTCAGAGCTGAAAGGAGAGCCTGCCCTGGAAAACCTTGAACCGGAAATTAACATCGCCCTGTCAGCCTTTATCCCTGAATCCTACATCCAGGATATCGATCAGAGACTGTCCGCCTACCGCAGGCTGGCAAAAATAACGGATTTAAAAGAAATTTCAGAGCTTAAAACCGAGCTGATCGATCGTTATGGCAAGCTGCCGGATGAGGCCACAAACCTTCTTTTAAAAATCATGCTGAAAGTGGCGGCGGTTAAAGGGGGTGTCAAACGGTTAGATCTGATTGGTCAACGGCTTTCTCTTCATTTTTCAAAAGCCTATCAAAAACACCCCTTCCGGCTCATAGAGGTTGTGGAATCAAATCCCCGTATTTTTAAATTTACACCCGATCATATATTAAAAGTGAAACTGAATGCCACAGGTGTTCACAGCTCACTTGCCGAAACAAAAAACATCTTGAAAGATATTGCCCGACGTGTTAACGGCTGAAAGGTTTGTCTATAAAAAATATCGATCTGAGTCTATTTGCATGGAATGAAACTATTCCATACTGTTGAATCGAGCCCGTTGAATTGAGCCCGTTGAATCAAGAAGGAGTGACTATTTAAATGAATCACGCAAGAACCCATAAACCAGAAAACCGAAACCCTGTCTTTATGATGGGGATTGTCGCCACCGTGCTGATTCTTTTAAATTGCGGGGATTTCAACTCAAAAAGAGATACAGAATACCTCATCCGTGTGGGTGATCACTCCGTTACAGCCGTTGATTTTAACAATGCGCTTGAATTTGCAAAAACCGCCTACCCCCATAACGCCACGCAGGCATCCACCGTAAATAAATCAATTCGACTGCGGCTATTTAACCAGCTCATCGAGGAGCTGATCCTGCTTCAAAAAGCCGGGGAACTGAAAATTTCCGTGTCTGATACAGAAATTGAAGCCGCCATCGCTGAGATAAAAAGCGATTACCCGGATGACACATTTGAACAGACATTTCTGGAAAATGCCATCT
>JAUXCK010000047.1 GCA_030618925.1 Desulfobacteraceae bacterium | reverse complement strand
CACTACGCTCTGCTCTTTGCGCTATGCTCTATGCGATAATTGGTGGGCCGTGCTGGGCTCGAACCAGCGACTCTCTGCTTAAAAGGCAGATACTCTACCGACTGAGTTAACGGCCCTGCAAAGTTAAAGGCTTTTAGCCGTTTATCCATGTCTTGTCAACCAAAAATTATCGGGAATTTTGATTGTCGTTCAAATTATTATCCAAAACCGCTCCATCTCAGGAACACACATAAAATAATTTCTGTCATCTGTGACAAGATGGATACCCATTTATCATTAATCAGGATAAAAATCAAAGGATTATTTTCGATAGAATTCCGGGACCAGGAGAATAAGGACTGTATAAATTTCAAGTCTTCCCAAGAGCATACACCAGATCAGGACCCATTTGCCGGCTGCGGGGATTTGCGCATAGTTATCTGCCGGTCCGACAAGGCCGAAACCCGGGCCGATGTTTCCAATGGCGGATGCAACTGCAGTGAAGGCAGTGGTAAAATCAACACCAATACCAGCAAGCAGTACAGAGCAGAACGCAAAAAGGCCCATATACAGGGCCAGAAAGCCCAGGATACTTCGCATAACATCTTCAGATACGACCTTCCCGCCGATTTTTACATGTGAAACAGAATGGGGATGAATCAAGGCAAAAAGCTCTTTATAACAGTATTTAAAGCAGAGCATGATTCGGATACATTTCATTCCGCCTCCGGTTGAACCGGCCGAAGCACCTAAAAACATGCAAAATAAAATGATCATTTGAGACATGGCAGGCCATTTTTCATAATCTGCGGTTGCAAAGCCGGTTGTCGTTACAATGGATATGACCTGGAAAGCACCATATCGCAGGGCCTCTCCTGATTTTTCATAAACCGATCCGTAAATATTCAGGCTGACGATGAAGGTTAAAATAAGGACAGTGAACAGGAAGAAGCGACATTCGGAATCCTGCCAGAATGCCATGGTTTTTCCGCGTAACATTTGGAAATGGAGAGAAAAATTGATTCCTGCCAGGAGCATGAAAAAGATAAGGACAAGATCAAAATAGACATTGTCAAAATGAGCGATAGATGCATTTTTTGTTGAAAACCCACCTGTCGGCATGGTGGTAAATGCATGGCAGAGAGAGTCGAAAAAAGTCATCCCGCCGATCATAAGAAGAATGACCTCTGCAAGGGAGATGAAAAAATAGACCTTCCAAAGGAGCTTGGCAGTATCTCTGATTCTGGGTTTGAGTTTATCGGGCACCGGTGAAGGCACCTCTGCTTTGTAAAGCTGCATCCCGCCGACACCCAGAAATGGTAGAATCGCCACAGATAGAACAATAATGCCCATTCCACCCAGCCATTGCGTAAAACTGCGCCAGAGCAGAAAGCCCCTGGGCAGGGACTCAATATTGGTCAGCACTGAAGCACCGGTGGTGGTAAATCCTGAAACAGACTCAAACAGGGCATCAACAAATGTTGGGAAGACATTGCCAAAATAGAAGGGAAGGGCACCAAACAAGCCGATAGCGGCCCATCCAATGGCGACAATAGCCATGCCTTCGCGGTGGCTGACATGGGCTGAATCTTCAAGTCTGAAAAAGAGGTATAATATAATACCGGCTGCACAGGTAATGGCCATTGACATGAATAAGGGCATCGCGCTGGGATCTTTGTAGAAAAGGCCGGCCATAAGCGGAATAAGCATTGCAAGCCCCATAAAAAAGATCAGGACACCCACCATATTTAAAACAAAACGCCAGCGCATTAAAAATACTCCAGTTTTACGGTCAGTATTTTTTCAACTTTTTGTACGGCCTCCATTCTGGCAAAAATAATGATCCGGTCATCCGCCTCAATAACACTCTCACCAGAGGGGGTAAAAATTTTTTCATTTCGCATGATGCCGATCAAAAGTGCGCCTTTTGGGAAATTAATTTTTTTAAGGGGCTTGCCGACAATTTCTGAGGTTTCGAGGGCCACCGCCTCCAGAACTTCGGCCTGTTCCCCTTTAATGGAGATGTCGGAAAGAACCTTGCCTTTCCGGATGTGCTGCAGGATTGTGTTCACAGCTGAGAGACGGGTGCTGACCACCTGTTCAATCCCGATGGTTGACATGAGGGGGAAATAACTGAATTTATTTATTCTTGTAATGGTCTGCCTGGCCCCCATGCGTTTGGCGAGAAGGGAAACCAGGATGTTGGTTTGCTCGTCGTCAGTCAACGTAATGACGGCGTCTATATCGTGGATGTTTTCTTCGATCATAAGGCTCTGATCGGAACCATCCCCGCAGAGGACAACCACCTTGTTCATCTTTTCAGAAAGTTCGATGCACCGTTCCGGGTTTTTTTCAATAATTTTTGTATATACCGATTTTTTTTCAAGGGAGGTGGCCAACCGGTACCCGATCCGACCGCCACCGACAATCAGGGCGCGTTTAAGCGGTTTTGCATATGTATCAAAGGCCGCCAGGGTATCGGCAAGTTTATTTTTCTCACTGATAAAATAGACCAGATCGCCGGCCTGCAGCCTGTCATTCCCGCTGGGAATAATTAATTTTTCCTCTCGGACCAAAGCAGCGATCAGGGCTTTTTGCCTGCCGGATTTGGACGGGATGTCTGAAAGACGGATACCCGCCAGCCGCGCGTTTTTGTCCAGTCTTATCCCGATGAGCTTCATGCGGCCATCGGCGAATTCGACCACATCCACAGCACCGGGAACACTCAGGAGGTTGAGAATGGTTTTGACGACCTCAATTTCAGGATTGATAATGGTGTCGATATGGGGGGCGTGGTCATGGAAGGTGTCATGGTAGTCATCAAAACCGGCATCTCTGATACGGGCCACTTTTTTAGTCGTTGGAGATATGACGTTGGCGATCAAGCATGCAGCCAGATTGATCTCATCACTGTCGGTGACTGCCAGAAGGATTTCAGCATCCTTAAGCCCGGCTTCCTCAAGAATGACAGGGCTGCTGCCGGATCCTTTCAGGACCTGGGCATCGATGTTGTCTGATACCCTTTTAAGGGCATCCGGATTACTATCGATGACAATGACGTCTTTATCTTCATGGGACAACCGGCTGGCAATCTGATATCCCACTTCCCCAGCCCCGATAATGATGATTTTCAATTCAAGGCCTCCTGTTTGAGCGGCCAAAAGGGCACGAAACTGTTTAACTCAGGCTTATTACGAGTTGATTAATGAAAACAATCTCCATAAATAACTTTTTTTCGGATACCGTCTGCCATTTCCAGAACAAGGGCACCGTTTTCATCAATATCCCTGGCAAAACCTTCAAAGTGTCCGTTTATTGTAACAATTTTAACCCGCCGGTTCAAGGTTATGGTATATTCTTTCCATTCAGAGATAATGTGATCAAGATTTTGATGATGAATTTTATCTTCAAACTCGTCCAGAAATCGTGCAAGAATCTCCCTCCGGGCGATATTCCGTCCCAGAATTTTTTTCAAGGAAGTTGCCCCGGGTTCCACGATGGTTGGATCATTATTTACGTTGATGCCGATTCCCAGATTGACAAAGGAAATCATCTCTCCATCTGTTTCCAGTTCTGAAAGCATGCCGGAGAGTTTAAGCTCATCCACCAGAATGTCATTCGGCCATTTGACCATGGCATCGATCTTGAACATGTCCCGTAAAACCCGTGCAAGGATAATCGATGCTGTAAAATTGACCCGAAAGCTTAACGCCGGCGGAAAATTCGGCCTCAGGACAATTGTAAAATAGAGCCCGCCCCGGGCGGATTGCCATACACGCTGCAACCGTCCGCGACCTTTTGTCTGGCGTTCCGCGATAACGGTCGTAAAATCAGGGCATCCGCTGAATGCAAGCGCTTTGGCCTTGTCCATGGTGGATGAAAGTTCCTGGTAGTAATGAATTTTAAACTCTCTTTTGGAAAATTCCCATGGAAACAGGGCGTCCGGCGATTTATCAAGCCGAACCCCCCCGGATGTGACCGACATTTGATACCCTGCTTCTTGAAGTTCCTGGATATGGTTCAAAACAGAAGCTGCAGGAATCCCGAGTTCCGAACCAATCCTTTTATCAGAGACGGTTTTCTGTTCGGTGCGCAGAATTTGAAGTATTTGGCCTTTCAATTCAGGAACCCCATTATTGGTTTTTTCATCTGAACCATCCCAAAGCGCAAAAAATATCGTTGGATTGACTGCTGCTGCAAAAGTCATGGCGGCGGAATACCTGAAAATCAGGTTTTCAGCCCGCTAAGGGAAGGTAGATTAATGAAGTTTCCTGCGGGAGTCAAATGAAAATTGACGGATTAAATTCAGGGCCCGGTGTCCCGGGCTTCCTGGGGCCCCTGTTCTGGTTTTGATGGAAGACCGAATTTTTCTCTGTTTGTTGTTATTTTTTAGAAATCTATCAACATTGAACTTCCAACGCCCAATGTCGAATGAGGAATCGCTTCAGCCACGATCAATGTGTTGAAAAAGACGCCCTCCCGACTGAAGGGCGCTCTCACAATACGGGAACATCAACCTGTTTTTCAAATACGGCTGCCCTGAGGCTGCCTCAGAATAGGCTTGTAATTAAAATGGCGATTTCGTAAAGTCATCCGACCGTGAATGCCGGAAAGAGGGCGTTGACATTGGAAGCACACAAATCGGGAGTATTTAGGACGAATGGAATTAAATCACCAGCAGAAGATTGCAGCAGAGCATGAGGGGGGGCACGTACTTGTACTGGCGGGTGCGGGCACCGGCAAGACAAGGACGATAATTGCCAGGGCGGCTTTTCTGATACACAAGGGTGTTGCCCCGAATCGAATTCTTCTTCTGACATTTACCCGCCGGGCTGCCAAAGAGATGATGAATCGACTGGAGCAGGTCATTCGCGGCGAAGTGTCGCAGTTGATGGCCGGCACGTTTCATCACTTTTGCTTATATGCCATGCGGCGAATGTCGAAGCAGTTTGATGTCGAGGGTGCGACAATAATCGACAGGGACGATCAGATACAGCTTATGAAACTGATCCGCGGGGGCTACAGAAAAAAGGGAGAACAATTTCCAAAAGCCGCGGAACTGACGAATCTGTATTCATATGCCAGAAATACCCTTCAGCCGATTCAGGAATACATGGATGCGTATTCTGAATATGAGGAGGATATCACCGGGCGGATCTGCAAGATCACGAAGGACTATGACCAGCGGAAGAAACTAAATAACTATTTGGATTTCGACGATATTCTTTTTCGTTTTGCCAAACGGCTTCACGAAGACCCTTCTATTCGTGAACGGATGAGAGGATTATACGATCATATTCTGGTTGATGAAATGCAGGATACGAATCCGCTTCAGTGGCTGATTCTTGACGGGCTGCGCGATCCGGCCAGGCTTTTTTGTGTCGGAGATGATGCCCAGAGCATCTATGCGTTTCGTGGCGCCGATTTTCGTAACGTTCATTCATTTACCAAACGCATCCCCGAGTCTGTGGTTCTGCGTCTTGAAAAAAATTACAGATCCACCCAGGGGATTCTTGACCTTTCCAACTGGCTTCTTCGGGCATCGTCTTTAAATTATAACAAAAACCTGGCTGCATTTCGAAAAACCAAAAGCACGCCGAAGTTACTCGGCTTTGACAGTGACTTCGATGAAGCCCGGTGGATTACGGAAGATATTATTGAAAGGCATGAAACCGGTTCGCCCTGGAACGATCACATGATCATTACACGGACCGGGTACGGTGCCCGTGCGGTGGAATCTTTTATGGTGGAAAAGAAAATTCCGTACCGGTTTATTGGCGGCACAAGCCTGCTGCAGGCAGCGCATGTAAAAGATTTGTTCAGCCTGGTAAGGGCTTCATCAAATCATCACGATGAGCTGGCGTGGGCGCGGTATTTAACGCTTTGGCCGGGGATAGGGGATGTCACAGCTTCCCGGATAATCACCAAAATGAAAAAGCATGCATCTTTTAACGATGCTTTCGAGGCGCTCAGCAAGTCTCTTCCAAAGAAAAATGATTTACTGAAAGGGATTCATATTGTTGTTGAAAACCGGTCCAGTCCGGAAGCGGCAATACAGGAAGCCGCTCGTTTTTTAGCCCGGGTGGTAGAACAAAAATATAACAGGTGGGATTTAAGAAAAAGGGACTTCGAACTCCTTGTCCGGCTGGCCGGAAGGCATAAAAGTCTTGCCGCGTTTCTTGAAACATATACCCTGGATCCCATATCCGCCGCATCGGCTGAGAGACTTGAGGACGACGACATTGTCACCCTGACAACAGCACACAGTGCAAAGGGGACTGAGGCAGTGGTGTGCTATCTCATACGTGTCGAACCGGGGATGTATCCTCATATTAGAAGTGTGGGGGTACAGGAACAAGAGGAGGAGGAGCGTCGCATCCTGTATGTGGCCATTACCCGGGCAAAGGATGAGCTCATTATGACAAGGACTTATCGAAGAGGGGGGGCATTAAGATTTTTAAACAGTGCTGTGGCAGGGTATGGTTCGGAAGAGGATGTCTATTTGCTTCAGGATATTGATAAAGATCTTGTTGAAGAAGATATCATCGGGTTCAATAAAGGGGGATTTGACGATTATGAAATGATAAAACCCTGGGATAGGGGGTAACGTTCTATTTAGTGTCCATCCATAGATAGCTATTTATGGATGGGCACTATCTATGTTTCCGCACCTCTTTCCTGGGTCACAAGTTCGGTTATTATTTTGTTGAGGAACTGGCGGACATCATCCGCGTTATGCACAAATCGGATTCCCATGCCGCGATTATGGATCATGTCGTCTGAAACGTTTACGTTGGACCAGAGGACCTCGGCATTGATGGTGACGTCGCTTTTGCCTTTTGAATCGATATTCAAAGTAAACTGCTCATAAAGGGGGAGCGGTTCATTACAGGTAATAAATGCACCGCCCATGCTTATATTGGCCAGGGTTGCGTTTAGTTTTCCACAGGATGTATCCATTGTGATGGGCCAGTCAACGTCGAGCCTGACATGCCGGCGGCTTTCAGGACCGGCGGGTTTCTTTTTAAAGCTGCGCATCGATACAGGGCTGATTGAATCGCAGGAGCTGTCTTTTCGGACAACAAAGAAAAGTGCAACGAGTACCGCCAGAGCCATCACACTGATAAAGCTCGGTATGTCCATACCAAAGAATTCCATTTTTCCTCCTGTTTGTTGGGTGTATTTACTATTTTACACCCTAAGGTGTCGAAATGTCAAGAAAACAACTGGACGGATGCATTATTCAGGCCTGTTTTTGGGGTGAGGTGGGGGGGCAGAATTTCTATAACATACTGATATTAATTTTAATTTAACTCTTTTTGGGAAGAGGTGATGCAGTTTTCCAGGCATTCTTTACATTTCTTTTGATCCGGTTTTTCTGACGAGCAGTATTTCTTGAATGTTTCCAGCCAGTCTTTTCCTGTTCTCGGGCATGTATTGATAAAATCCAAAAAAGAGATCAGCCTTTCCATTGTATTTTTATCAATTGAATGCTCCATTCTGCAGGCGGTTGATTCTGCCGTCTCCTCATCAATTTGTAAAATTTTCAGCAGGAAATTCTTTAGCGCAATATGGCGTTTTGTGATGTCTACGGCAATTTTTTTGCCGCCGGGCGTCAGGGTGATAAAACTGTATGGCTTATAATTGATCAGATTTTTTTCTCCCAGATTTTTCAATGCACTTGTAACAGACCCCTGCGCCACACCCAGCCGCTCGGCAATGTCTTTTGCCCGGGCCACTTTTTGAGTATTTTCAAGATCGAGTATGACTTCCAGATAATCTTCAAGGCTTTCTGAGAGTTTTGTATTACTTTTCATTCATCCCCCGACAAGGCCGGTCTGTTTGCTGATGATTCCCGGAGTTACCTTTATGGCGATATGTTACCCTGACCAAATAAGTTACCCTGTAATCTATGACAGAATAAAAGTTAAGTCAATCAAAAAAAGAAATGTGGCCCAAAATTTTTCATTGACAACATATAATGTTTGGTGTATCAAACTTTATTTGTGCGCTCAGCATTGATCCTTTGGAATCGTCCCTTATCCCGGACGGGTCAGGGATTTATTTCGGGAATGCAAGTGCGGTGACACACAGGAGATAGATTTCCGATGCAGGAATTTTCAAAAAGAAAACAGGGTGGGAAAAGCCACAGCAAGGACACAAATGTCGTGATTGTCGGCAACATGAACGTGGGCAAGACATCCTTGTTTTCGCACATGTGCGGTGGGAAAACCATGAGTGTAAACATTCCCGGAAATACCGTATCCATTACTGCCGGAACAATCAAAGGGACAGAAAGAATCGCATTTGATACGCCGGGTGTGGTTTCCATGTTTTCGACAAACGAAGATGAAAGGGCCGGCAGGGATATCCTTCTGTCTCAGACAGATGATTACAACGTCCAGGGGGTAATCCTGGTAGCAGACGCAAAAAACATGAGACGCTCTATTTCGATTGCGATTCAGCATATAGAGTATGGTTTGCCCATGCTTCTTGACGTCAATATGATTGACGAAGGCACTTCCCGCGGGATCAAGATTGATTATACCAAACTTTCCGAAATACTCGGTGTAGATGTTTTTACAACCATAGCGCGGGACGGGATTGGCGTATCAAAAGTGGTTTCAGGTATAAAGGGTATGAGAATCGCGAAGAGCCTGATCGAGTATCCTGCCTGGATCGAGAAATATTTATTGATTGCTGCGAAACTTCTCAAATCAACCGATATATCCCCGAGGGCGGTCGGCATTTTGCTGCTGGTTGGCGATAAGCGGATAGAAGATTATGTTGAAAGCAAATTCGGCCCGGGGATGCTGGAACAATTAAAGAACCTGGCTGACGAATACCGCATGGAAGATCCTTTGTCATGCACCATATTGCTGGCAAGCTTATACAATAAAAAAGCCGAACAGATTGCCAACACCATACAAAAGGTTGAACCCCCCTCCAAGAATCCCTTTCTGGTTAAATTTGGAGACTGGTGCACACAACTCACAACCGGTATTCCCATTGCCATGGCAGCATTGTGTTTTATCTATCTTTTTGTGGGATCCTTTGGGGCGACTTTTCTGGTTGACACCATAAACCAGACCCTTTTTGAAGGCTTTTTGATCCCCTGGGCAGAAATTCTTGTCCGGCCCATTCCGAGTGTGTTTATAAGGGATATGATCATGGATCCTGACTTCGGGATTTTACCCACGGGCATTTTTTTGGCCCTGGGACTGGTGTTGCCCGTGCTCTTCTGCTTTTACATCGCTTTCGGGATACTCGAAGATTCAGGATATCTCCCCCGGATATCAATCCTTCTGGACAAGGTGTTTCAGAAGATGGGTTTGAACGGGAAAGGTGTCATTCCTCTTGTTATGGGATTTTCCTGTGTGACCATGGCAATTCTCACCACACGGATGCTGGATACGAAAAAGGAAAAAAATATTGCCACGTTTCTTCTCCTTCTCGGCATGCCCTGCGCCCCTCTGCTTGCGGTCATGTTCATCATTCTGGGCAAGATGCCTGCAACTGCGGCCATAACCGTTTTCGGGATTATTTTTTTACAGATATTTGTTGCCGGATTTCTAGCAAACATCATATTGCCGGGGAAGCGGGAACCGTTTTTAATGGAAATTTCACCAATGCGGTGGCCCAAGATCGATCAAATTTTTAAATCCGCTGTGCTCAAGACCTATTTTTTTATGAAAGAGGCCATACCGGTTTTTGTCCTGGCGTCATTTTGTGTATTTCTGCTCGACCGAATGGGGGGATTGGCAGTTCTGGAAAGGGTATTAGAGCCGGTGGTCAGCGGGTTCATGGGACTTCCGGAGAAAAGTGTGCAGGTATTTATAAAAACGATTATTCGAAGAGAGAGCGGTGCTGTTGAAATCGGGCACCTCAGCACAATATATACCAATGTCCAGCTTGTGGTGAACCTGCTGGTGATGACATTTCTTTCCCCCTGCATGAACGCGACAATTGTGTTATTTAAGGAACGCGGTATGAAGGCGGGCGGCATCATCATGGGCATTGTTATGGTTTATGCCGTGATCGTCGGAAGTATTGTCAACTTTACATGCAGGGTATTCGGTATTACCTTTACCTAGTCGGTTGAGTAGAGCGAAGCGAAACCCAACGAACCTGTTTAAAGGGCTTTCGTTCGGGCCCACAAGGAGATGAATGATGCTGAGTGATGAACAGGAAGAGATAATGGAAGCCATCTGGTGTGCCGGCGAGACCAATAGCTCTTCCCTCGATGCCGTTAAAAAGAGATGTGTCGTTGATTTTTCTGATGCAGATCTTAAAGAACTTGAAGAAAAAGGCCTGATCATACCCAGCGACGACAAGGTTTTTTTGTCAAGTGATGGTAAAATTTTAGCCAGCGCGATCATGCGGCGGCACCGGCTTGCAGAAGTGTTGGTATCAAGCACTCTTCAACTTACAAATTCAGCTATGGAGAAGGTCGCCTGTGAAGTTGAGCACCGATTGGTCCCAGAGGTTGAAGAGGCCATATGCACATTGCTCGGGCATCCTGAGATGTGTCCGGATGGGAAAAGAATTCCAAGGGGGAAGTGCTGCAGGAAAAAACTTAAAGTGGTGGGTCAGGTCGTGACCAGCCTGAGCAGCTTGAAACCCAGTGAAAAAGGGAAAATTGCCTACATTAAACCCGGTAGCCATTCGAACCTGCACCAGCTGATCTCTTTCGGGCTTCAGCCCGGTATTGTCGTGGCCGTACATCGCACAAGCCCCACCTTTTGTATTAAATTTGAAAACACAGAGCTTGCCCTGGATAGAGAGATAGTCGATAATATATATGTCTGGAAGATCGAGAATAATTCCTAACCGCTGCCTTCCTTTTTACAAAAAGGGAGCCGCTCCGCTATTTCGTCACTCCGGCGAAAGCCGGAGTCCAGGTAATTTAGCGGGTTGATATTTTTCCTGGATCCCGGATCAAGTCCGGGATGACGGCTCAACCTGCGGTTGAGCTTGCAACCTGCGGTTGGGGTTAAGAAAGAGAATGCGTCTGATGGTACTGGTGTACGATCCGTGACACATTAAACGCAGAGTCAACAGCCTGGTGTGTCCCGCACCCGAATCCACCTGCATCGCATCCCACGTAAAACAGGCCGCGGATGGGTGCGCTGGCGGATGGTTTGTGTTTTCCGCACTGGCCCACTATCTGACCCAGACCAATACATTCCCCGCCGATTCCCGGCAGAACATGATCCCTGGCTGCAGACGATACCTGCCGGGTACCATACCCCTCCCTGGATTCAACATATTGAAAAAACCCGGGCCAGATCCGTTCCATCATTTCATCCATTTTATCCCACCAGGCCTGAACATTTTTCATGTGAGGGTCCGGAGGACACAGGGTGGATGCCAGTACGCATTGCTTTCCGGGCGGTGCCAGGTCAGGATCAAAATTTGAAGGGACAGTTGAAAAGACAAGGAGCTCATCAGGGATCCGGCCCGACTTTGCTTTTAAGGCGCGGTCTGCAGTCCAGTAGCTGTTGTCTGAGAAGGCGATTTGGGAACAGCTTTTAAAAAATGGCTT
>JAUXCK010000167.1 GCA_030618925.1 Desulfobacteraceae bacterium | reverse complement strand
CTCAAACGCCATCATTGAGCTTGGCGGTGAAATTATTAATCCCGGCAAAACAATCCCGCGGGCGTTTTTCATCGCATTTCCCATAGTGGGTCTTTTGTATATTGCTGTTGCCATTGCAACGGTCGGGGCTGCGCCGCTTGATGCGCTTCAAAATTTCGCAGAACCGCTCATCCGCGTGAGTCAAATTATCTGCAGCAGGGGAGGGGCGCTCTTTTTTATATTCGGGGGTGCGATTCTCGCGCTGACCACAACACTGAACGCGACCTTCATGTGGGGCACCAAGTCCTTACTGATCATTGTTGATGATAAAATTCTTCCCTCTGCATTGGGGAAGATTCATAAGCGATTCAAAACACCCCATGTGCTATTGCTTTTTGTATGGATTTTTTCTGTGATCGGTATCGTGTCCGGATTCTCCCTGCAAACACTTGCTTCTTATGCATCTCTCGGGGGGTTGTTAATCTTCCTGCCCATCCTCCTGGCAGCTCTGAAATTTCCCAAATTGTACCCGGAGCTCTATGAAAAGGCTGAATTCAAACTCAAAGGGTTCTGGTTGTGGTTCTGCCCCATAGTGGGAATCCTGATGGCCCTCTTTTTTGTCGCTATTTTGTTTGTTGACCTGAAATCCCCGGTTAAAATTGGCGCCTTTCTCCTGTTTATTATTTCAGGTGTTCTATATTATCAGATTCGAAAACGATATCTCAAGACACAGGGGATTGATCTTGAAAAACTGAAGACCATGGAGGCTTGGAATGAATGAACAGGACACTCGCCCCATTTTGTTCGCCCATTATCCTGAATTAGAGGCAAAAATACCCAGAATCCCATTGGGGTCCTTTCCCACGCCTGTCCAGGCGCTGAATAACATAGGGGTCAAGAATCTGTGGATCAAACGGGATGATTTGACATCTCCCCTATATGGTGGAAACAAAGTACGAAAACTGGAATTTATTTTCGGGGATGTCTTTGCAAAGAAAAAAAAGAAGGTCGTGACCTTTGGCGGCATCGGCACCAATCACGGACTCGCCACTGCCATTTTCTGCCATCAGTTGAACCTGGCCTGCACCCTTATTCTGTTTAAGCAGCCTGTTACCCCTAATGTAAAACAGAACCTGCTTCTTTTTGACAAGTATAATGCAGAAGTCCTATATAAAGATTCATTTTTAAATACCGCTGTTTCATATTTCATCCTTCAAAGGCTGGCAGATCCTTTTGCCTATTTTTTATATCCAGGTGGCTCAACCATAGAGGGGACCATTGGCTTTGTGAATGCTGCATTTGAATTAAAATCGCAGATCGATCAGGGGCTCATGCCTGAACCTGAGGTTCTTTTCTGCCCTGTGGGATCGAGTGGGACAATGGCCGGGTTGCTGCTCGGAACAAAGCTTGCCGGTTTAAACGTCACGGTGATTGGCGTCAGGGTCACCCAGTCTCATTTAGGGCCGTTGCATGTATGTACAAGCCACACGGTTCAAAAACTGGCGAAACAGACGCACGCTTACCTCAAGAAGTTATCAGACAGAATACCGGATCTGTCCATTGATATGCCTATCCTGCTGGGCGGTTACCTGGGAGAGGGATACGGATTTCCCACCAAAGCAGGTATAGATGCAATTCACGAAATGAAGTCAAAGGAGAATCTCACCCTTGATCCATGCTACACATCAAAAGCATTTGCCGCTGTCCTGGATCATTGCAAATCGCGCACCGACGATTCAAAACCCGTTCTGTTCTGGCACACATACAATTCTGTCGATTTGTCAGATCAGACAGCAAGGGTGAATGTCAATCATTTGCCGGAAAAGATTCAGACATTCATAAATCAAAAAGAGGCAGGGGTGGATCACACAGTGCATGAATCCGCCTCTCACATGGGAGGAATTATGAAGGACAGGTTGACACCCAATGCAACAGCGCCTGATTTTACATTCAACACCCCCTGGAAAACGTCGTGTCAGTTTTACGATTTTCTTGAAAACACCAAGGGGTTACTCATCTTTCTCCGCTATATCGGCTGTCCATTGTGCCAATTAAAGATATCGGAGATCATTAAGGAAAAGGCATTGTTTGATGCAGAAGGCCTTCATGTCCTTGTGGTCCTTCAGAGTGAGCCTGAATCCATCAGGGAAGTACTCGATGAAAACAGCACCCCGGTCACAATCATCTGTGATCCGCAGGAACACATATTCCGTTTGTACAAGGTTTCACCGGGATCCTTCTTCCAGTACATCACGCCTGGTGTGGTGATGAAAGCCATGAAAGCCAGAAAGCAGGGAATCAAACATGGCAAGCATGAGGGGCGGGAACTGCAGGTGCCCGCTGTATTTGTGGTTGATACAGATAAGCATATCCGCAATGTCTATTACGGAAAGAATATTGGGGATGTGCCGGGCAACGAGACCTTGCTTGACATGAGCAGGCGTTAAAATCGGTGTTCGACAGCCGCTTTAAAAAAGCCAATTTCTGTCTGCCTTGCCGGGTAGGGATATGGTCCCGTCACCTTATTTGTTTTCAAGGTTAAAGAATCTTCCAATATAGAAAATTCTCCAGAACAAAGAGTCTGATGCGCTTTTTTCCAGGGAAACATTGGTGGCCTTGATGACGGCAGGAAGCACCATCAATGCGCCTATGGTTGTGGCGGCCATGGTGATGGCGATTAAAATGCCCACAAGAATAATCGGTTTGAAATTTGATGTGATCAGAACCGAATAACCAAAAATCAAAGCCAGGGAAGTATAGCAAATGGCTTTTCCTGAAATAGAAAGCGTACGAACAATTGCCTCATCAACGGTAAACTTGTTTATTCGAAAATGCCTGAATGTGTTAAGAAAATGGATGGTATCGTCGACCCCGATACCAACAGCGACCGATGCGATGATGGCAGTGGCCGTATCCAGGTTGATCCCGAACCATCCCATTATACCAAAGTTGATGATAACGGCCACACTCATGGGTATGAGGGATATGAAGCCGGCTTTCCAATTTTTAAACAAAAGCGTCATGATAAGCCCAACGGCAAATAAGCAGAAGAAAAGGCTGTACAGCTGGCCCTTTACCACATAGTCCGAAAGGGCCACAAAAATTGAGGGCTCACCCGCTATCTTGTATGACATCGTGTCCGGAAGGGTTTCAGCCAGATATCGGCCAATCGTGTTTTGAATGATCCGAATTTCCCCTGTCCCGATAATGTATCCTGATTTTTCATATAATTTCGCAAAGACCAATGCGGTTCTAAACTCGGGGTCCACAAAAGATTCAAAGTCATCAATCCGGCCGTCCTCGTTTTCATCATCTCCTGAATAGATCTCAAGATAATCAATGATCTCTTCACGGGTATCGGGTATTTTATAAAATTCAGGGTCATCATTGTTCATGGCCATGTGCATGGATTTTAAAATATCCGGGAAAGCGGCAGTAAAACCGATATTCAGGTCCATATTTTCATCCGACAGGAGCCAGGCCCTGATGCTGTCGATCAATTTCAGAAAGTCAGGATCCATAACCCCGTCTGTTTTACCCGAGTCTATTAAGATACTGAATCCCGCTGCACCGCCAAATTTCTCCCCGATCACCCGGGTGCTTGTCCGGATGTAGTCGGTTTCCTTGAAATAGGCCAGCACCGATGTTTCAACGTTAATTTTCAGGAGACCCATAACCGAAATGAACAGCAGAATTCCTGTGACCACAAGCACCGCCTTATGATGCCGGGTGGAACAGTTCACAAACAATCTGATCACAGGGTCTACCCAGGTTTTTTTTGAGGATCCGAAAAATTTACGAATTAGAAATGATTCTTTGTGGGGCATCAGCATGAGACCGGCCGGGATCAGGGATGTTGAAATCAATACGGTAAATAACACACCGATGGCAGAAAAGAGGCCCCATTCCCGGATGCCTGTCACCTGGTTGGTTTGAAGGGATAAGAAACTGATAAATGTGGTAAGCCCTGCAAGCAGTACGGTGATTGATATATGGCTCATTGAAAGTCGCAGGCCTTTCTTCTTTCCCTTCTTTGTGATGTCATCAAAGTCAATATAGTACTGGTTAAGGATATGGATCGAATAAGAACTGCCGATGGCAATCATGAGAGAGGGGAGGGACACCCCCATGATGGTCATTTTAATGCCAAGATGGCCCATCAGACCGATGACCCAGATATCGGTCATGATAAGAGCCAGAAGCGGCAGAAACACCCCGCGGAAGGATCTGAAATTCAGATAGAATACAATCAACACCACCAGAATCACAAGCGGCAGGAAATTGAAAAGGTCTTTTTTCATATAGTCATTCATAAATTTATTTATAACCGGGACCCCCTGCACGATAATGGAAAGTTCCTTGTAACTATTTGCAATGTCCCATATTTCCTTTGTAATTTCATCATCCTTATTGATATTGATCAATCTGACAAGCACACCGAAATCCGTAATTTGTCCGGATTCAGGCGATGTGGCGTACAATGCGTTCCTGAAGGCAGGGTTTTTAACCAGTTTTTGTTTGAATGCCATAAAATCCGCATCGGTCACAGGCAGTATCCGCTGACCCTTATGATCCACCTCAATAAGATGCTGAGTCTGTAGCGTGTCATCCACACCACTGATATCTTTTGCGGTAATCGGCGAGATGATTTCATCAACAACCATCTGCTTTTTAAGGCGGATTGATTTGTTTATCTGGTTTTGGATCAGCTGCAACTGGTCCCGGTCAAGGGCATTTATGCTGCCAAAGGTGTTTGATATTTTGCGGGACAGGTCTCTTTGAAAGGAGGGGTCATCTGTAAAGACGTCAATCAGGCTATTTTTTGACAGGGTAGTATTGGAAATGATCGCATTGAATTTTCGGCGTCTGGCATCCTCTCTTTCTTTATCATAATCACGGTATTCTTCAAGATCCGTTATCAGGTTGTCAAATTCCTTAATAAAATCGTGATGCCAGATATCGTCCCCCGTGACACTCATGAGAATAAACTTGCCGATATTTCCGTAGATCTTTTTTACTTCTTCATTATAAATGTACCTGCTGTCCTTTTTCGGCATCATCACTTCTGCGGAGTTATCAAATTCCAGTTTTGGAATGCCGGTGCCGAGCAGAACTGTGATGATGGCCAATAAAACAATCACCATGATCGGCCTGTTGATCACAAATTTTATATAGCTGTCCATGTGGTATCCATCCTCCTGTCTGACTATATATACCACTGCAGGGGATAGATACAGGAAAAACTTCATGCGTTGGTCATTAAAACATTGATTTCGACTGCTTTCATAGATACAGTGATGAACAGAAAGACAATTTATAGAATTTTTTTGCAGGAGGATAAAATGGGGAAAATGCTGTCATTGTGTGTTGGTCTTGTTGTTTCCGGTATGCTCGTACTCTGTGTTTCACAAAGTGTTCAGGCCAAAATCGAATGGAATCTATTAAACACTATAGCCCTGGAAGATACACCGCTGGACGTGGTGATCTCAAAGGACGGATTAACCACTTATATCCTGTGTGAAAAAAAAGTGCTTCTTTACTCGACCCAGGAAAAAAAGGTGACAGACACCATACCCGTGACAGACAGCTTCACCCGGATTGCCTTGTCACCTAATGGTGAAAGCCTCTTTTTAACAAATCCGAAGAAAAAAGAAATCACCATTATTCAGGTGACACCGATTTATGATATTAAAATCGGTCAATCGCCCGTCATCGGAAAGCCTGATGCACCGGTCAGCATTGTTGCTTTTCTTGACTTCCAATGACCGTACTGCATCAGGATTTATCCTGTACTTGAGCAGTTGCTCAAGAAACACGGCAAGGATGTCAATCTTGTTATAAAACACTACCCCCTCAGGACCCATAAATATGCCAGGCCAGCGTCGCTCGCAGCGCTCGCAGCAGATAAACAAGGGAAATACAGCGAATTAACAAGAATTTTTTATCAGAAGAAAAATCTGAATGATGAAACCGTAAAACAGTATGCAGCCGAAGCAGGACTTGACGTTGAAAAGTTTGAAAAAGATAAGGCCGATCCTGCCCTTCAGCAGATCATTCTTCAGGACGTCAATGCCGCCAGGCAGGTCAAGGTGCGGGGAGTGCCGGCCCTTTATATCAATGGCAGACTTGTGAAAAACCGCTCACCCAAGGCCATGAGCCTGATGATTGAAAAAGAACTCAAACGGGATTAATGGTGTTTGTTCACTATTGAGGGCACGGGCAGTTTCAACATCATGTCCGCATTTTTCTATATAGATTCCTTTTCAAGAATTGTTCTCAGGAGGTATCGCAGGCATCTCCGATGCCATCTCCATCTGTGTCAATCTGATTGGGATTCTGAACATCAGGACAGTTGTCGCAGGCATTGCCCAACCCGTCCTTGTCGTTGTCCCACT
>JAUXCK010000002.1 GCA_030618925.1 Desulfobacteraceae bacterium | reverse complement strand
TGAAAGCAATGGCAGCAACCATAATAAATAAATAACAACACCAAACAACATGAGTGGCAGCAACCACCAGCTTTCAGAGGGTGTGTGATAAACAACATTCTTTTGCAAACTACTCAGTGAATCGGCCAGTATCTGTAATCGATTAGCATCCTGCCCGATCAACACGATTGTATCTTTATAGTAATCGTTGTTTTTGCCGGCAGCCATCAATTTGATCCCGACCTTTTTGACCCAAAAAACATCAGCAAAGAGACCTCTGATTTTAATAAAAAAATAGACGAATTGTTTTCTTCAATTCCCCCCATATATACCCTTTCACCCCAGACACTGCGAAATGAACAGGAAGGGGGACTCGGTTTATGGCCGATAAAACTGGTGGATGGCTTTGAAAACAGGGTGGTATCAGCGGCAGCCGGTGAAGTTCCTGTCCGCGTCTTTACACCGCAAAGCCCAAAAGGGGTATACTTTCACATGCATGGTGGCGGATTTATGATGGGACGGGCCCATCATCAGGATGAAGGGTTGCACATGATTGCCACCCGATGCAATGTCGCTGTGGTGAGTGTTGATTACAGGCTGTCTCCTGAGCACCCGTATCCTGCAGGTCCTGAAGACTGTGAAGCTGCTGCGGTCTGGCTGGCTGAGAATGCAAAAAAAGAATTTAACACAGACAGGTTGATCATCGGCGGCGAATCCGCAGGTGCCAATCTATCGGTTGTGACATTGTTGCGGATGCGGGACAAACATGGATTTGAAAATTTTTCAGGAGCGAATCTGGTTTATGGCGCTTATGATCAGGCGCAAACCCCAAGCGCAAGAAATTTCGGAGAAAAGCCAAACCATATGATAACAACGAAACTGATGGCGTGGTTTCATGACAACTATGCGCCAGGAAACTTGCAAAAAGACCCGGATGTGTCACCCCTTTATGCCGAGCTCTCCCACATGCCGCCGGCGTTGTTCACGGTGGGAACCCTTGACCCCCTCCTGGATGACTCCCTTTTTATGCATACCCGATGGGCAGCGGCAGGCAACAGATCAGAACTGGCGGTTTATCCGGGTGGAACACATGCCTTTAATACCTTCCCAATACAAATTGCCGCACAGGCAAACAAAAAAATAATTGAATTTATTAAAAACAGTATCCGCTAGTGGCGGGTTCCTTTGACCCATGACGGATTTACCAGGGTCTTAAGGACCGTGGCGGGCGCACGGCTGCGATTTGTGATGGAATACGCCCCCAGGCCGGCCGGCATGATAAGTGTTTCGGTAAAATTCAGATCAAATTTTCGATCCGGAACCCGCCGGGATTGAATGATAACACCCTCCCCTTTTACCAGACTCAGGACATGAGGGACGCCGTCTGTATTGTCTTCAAGGCATGTCTTGATCTCAAATCGATGCACTTCAGGCACGAAGTCTTCAAGCTTTCCGATAAGATACTCGGCCCACCCCTTCCCCTTTCGAAGTAATCTGGGCTTCTGGATTAAGTGTTGTTTGACCCATGGGGTGACGCGATGAGGGTATTTACGCGCCATCTGAAATGCATGGGTTGAATGGATGTCCCTTAATTTTCCGTTTAGATCCGGCCGTAAATAGTCATAAAAATGAAAGGTATACCTGTCCGTTGTGGTGCTCAACTCCAGAACCACACACCCCTTTCCTGCGGCATGGACTGTTCCGGCCGGAATCAGAAACAGATCCCCCTCTTTTGCTGGAAACACATTGATATATTGCCGATGCTCAAAAGGGATGCCCTCTGTCTCAGCCCTTGTGACCGATGCGTAGAACGTGTCCATATCCATGTTCTTTTTTAAGCCCAGATACACGTAAGCATCCGGCTCCGCGGCCACGATGTAATACGTTTCATCCTGATGCAATGGCTCATTGAAGTTCTTTTTAATATAGAACGCATCCGGATGAACCTGAATGGCCATGTCCCCGCCCTTCCAGCAATCATCATAATTAACCCGCAGGGGCCACCTGCCCTTAAATCTTCGACGAACCTGATCGCCCATCACCCTATCCGGTTCCCTGTCTAAAATATTTGCAAAGGGCGTTTCAATAAATGTGTCATCAACCGGCATGCGGACACTCATATGATAGGCCATCAGTTCATAGGCCCATGCATAATTGATCTTGTCTTTGGGCAAATGACGAATTTTCCGGAGCCACTGCCCCCCCCACACCCCCTGGTCATGGTATGCTTTTAGCTGAAATGGGCCCTGGACAAGATGAGAGACCATCTCATCATACATTGCCCCATGAATCAGCTTGGGTTCTTTTTCGAGATTGTCATCAATATAAAAGTGAATCTGTTTTTGAATGGATTTTTTATGCCGGTCCAGAACGGGAAAATCCACATAGTGAAATCGCTTTCCCGCCAGGTAAGCGGGCTGTCCCCTGCGGGATGCATCTCTACCCCTGGCGCCCAGAGGGGTAACCCGGCCTTTTTGAGTTCGGTTGACGATCTCTTCCCGGGTCAGGTCCCTGTAAAAAACCATATCATACAATGTCATAAGCGGTTTGCAGGCCGCACCAGGACCAAAGCAAAGAATGACTCTTGGTTTCCGGGTATTCTGCTGTTTGAACTTTTCCAGCCGTTTTAAAAGTTGTTTCAACCGGGCTTCATCTAAAAAATCCACCAATTTTCCATTAAAGGTTCGCCCAAAGGTTTTGTCCTCCGTGAGGCAGTCCTGAATCATTTGTTCAATTTTTTTTTGGGATTTATAAACGCCTGCCATATTGATTGTTGTGACGCGTATGCCCTCTTTTTCCAGCCTCTTTGTTATCTGGGAAATATTTTTCCCCCATTCAATGCCGCTATAGCCGTCCATGGACAAAAGAACAGGCCTTTGAAGGGTTAGACACGCCTTTTTGGTTTCATTGCCAATAAACCTGTTGATCCTGTTTTTCCCAACCCTGAGTGACCATGCCCATTTCCCCGCCTGGATCTCCCTTTCCGGAATAATAAGGGAAGCGCCGAATACCCCGATGCGGTCTGTCATCTTCTTCATCATGGGCAGTTGATCTATTTCCACCAGGTGTATTTTTTTTGCATATCCCGCTTTTTTCAAGGCCGATTTTACAACCGGTAAGATCACGCTTTTGCCGGTTGGTTTGGCCAACAGGCCGGCAACAAGAAAAATACGCGTCCCCTTTACGGACTGCCAGTCCCGTTTGTCCCATTTTATTATCGTCTTCTTTCCTCTGCCCTGATGCAGTTGAATCATCAGTGCGGCAAGATCTTTTCCGGCCTGTTCAAATATTGCCCTGGCCTGGCGCCTTGCTTCCCTGTTTCCTGACGTGTACGCCCTGGAAACGATTTCCCCGGAAATTTTCATCAATTGCGCTTCTGCCTGCTTTCGGGACATCTGATCCCCGACCTCGAACCCTTCTGTCAGCGTCAAAAAAACAGGCGCCCCCCTTTCAAGGTTTGCACGTTCTCTTGATCGGGCAATTTTCCCGATTCCATACCCGCCAATCAATTGTTCGGCTGTTTTGCCGTCTCTGATCAACATGTCAAAAAAGGATTGAGAACCGGGCAGGGTCTCCACCTGATTGTCCTCGCACACCCGGACTTTACCGGCCCCGAATCCTGTGCCGGGACCGAAATAAATCATTTTGCCATTGGTTTTGCTGAGAAGTGTTGCCCATTTTTTGTCAAGACCAGGGGAACGGGTAAAGGCATATGCTGCAGCAATCGCCTGCACCACCCCATCATTATTGATAAAGACCTTCCACTCCTTTCCCAATTTCTCTTCAAGCAGGATTGCCGGCTTCACCTTTGCCAGGCCCGGAAGATTTGGAACTGATTTTGGATCCACGCTGTTGTCGTCCAGGTAGAGACCCGGTGCGCCCATTCCCACCAGCCTGAGCACGATCCACCCCTTTTTTTCCATTTCACGGGTTCTTTTCAGGATCAGTTTTGCTGCAAGATTCAAGGTCCTGACAACATCCGGCTGCCCGTTCACACGGACCACCTCCTCAGAAGGGTATTTCCGGGCGATACGTCTCTTTTTTCCTGCCCTTATAAATGCGAAAGCGACTTTTGTGCCCCCCATATCCAGTGACGGCACAACAAATTTTTGATTTATGGCATTCATTTGATTTCCATTTTAACCCGGTTTTCCCATATACAAGAATCAATCGAACTCAAAAAGCCGGTGCGCCATCTGCCCTGGAAAGTCCTTATTCCTCAGGCAGTATTCTGATGGTCATAATCTTTTTAGGTCCGACATTAACATAAATCCGGCCATCTTTTTTGACCGGTATCTTCCGTTTCTTTTTTTCGTTTAGATCTGACAGCCAGGCAGTATGGATGTTGGTAACAATCCCCAGGCCTGCTTTTATTTTTTTTGATGTGGGATTAAAAATCCTTATGATGAGGCTGCTGTCTTTGTAAGCCTTTTTGACTGCACTGACCACAAGGTCACGGGGGGTAATATCAACAAAATTCAGTCTGGTGGGGAGTGGCCCTTCCTGCCATGGAATCTGGAGGGACTTTGTGGAAGCACTATACTGCCTTTTGACCGCGTAAACAGAGGCTGTCTCCCAGGCCCCTGATTGAGGAAGAACCGCGTACTCAAGGGTGTGTGGGCCCAGGCACTGCGCATCTGGAACGGCTATTTTGGGGCCGGCCAATCTCGTCCGGGTCCTGAGATCATCCTGGGAAAGCCATCCCACACAGCGCAGGAGTGTCAACGCGATGGTGCCGTCGGTTTTGGCTTCATATTCCGGCAGCCCCTTGTTTAGAATGACCAGTCCTTTTTCGCTGTTGCTGGTGCCGACAAAACCGCGCTGGAATTGTGTCGGTGAAGGGCCTATTTCTTTGGGCAATTCCCCTATGCTCGTGTGGTGGGCAATGTCTCTCTTTATACTTTGTGCATGGTTCCTGGGTTGTTTAATTCGCCGCTTCACCACATCACTTTGTGTCTGGACATATACGACATCACTCTTTACCCCCGGGAACAAAGCCCGTAGTCGGTGGTCTTTCACCCGGTTATCGACTGTGGCTGAAACCAGTACCAGGGGAGAACCTTTTAATAACGTGATATGGAAAAAAATGGGAAGTCTGATGATCCGCCGGCTTCTTTTCTTTCTGTCGGAAGATAGATCTTCCGGAAGATTCAACTCTGTTTTCACCTGATATGTGGCTAAAAAGGGGCCGTTGGCTTTTATGGAAATCCTTCCTTTTGCCTCCCTGGTCGTCATCGGGCGGTCACCCGGGAGTGGATCATAATTGTAAGTATCCCCATGATCGGCTGTATTTTCAATGAGGTTAAGATCTTTAAAAAGAGCGCCATTTCGTTTGTCAAGGATCGTGAAGACGCCGTTCTCCTGGATAGTGACTTTTACTATCTCATTTTCCAGTGCATTTTCTTTTTCATCGGCGATAGGGTCTTCCCGGAATTTGTTTTGCCCGCCTCCAAAATCCAGCCCGAATGTCTTATATCCAAAAGGGGGTATTTGATCCGCCCAGAAGGCGATATCATATGTGTCTTCATCTTTTTCGAGCACCTGATAGGGGATCTTTTCTCCCTTCTCATCCCAGAGACCTAAATCAGCGATGGCCCCTTTTTTCCCTTGTCTATCCTTTTTGTTTGACTGCCAGTCCTCATGTTTCCGGGCAATCAACCCGGTATTGATTTTCGCGGTAATGACGCCGCTCCGCTCAACGCCTGCCGTATTAAAGACAACCAGGGCGCTCTCCCATTTATGGATGATGGCGGTGGTGTTTATCTTTGATGCAATGGTTGTCAGCCCCTCGTCTGTAATATCTTTTGCCAGTTCAATGGCACTGTTGTATCTGACTTCTCCTTCCCGATGGACATCGTCAACCGCGCAGGCATTGCAATGATGGAAATGCTGTTTCATAAGGTATTCCCATGCCCTTTCCATCAAACCTGCAGGGTATTCCCCGCCCAGCAGCCAGGAAAATGCGGCCACAGGCTCTGCCCATTTTTCCATGGCAATCTCTGCTTTTTCATTTTTCTGTTTCAGATACATCCTGGCGGAAAGCTGCCCGCTTAACGTGCAGGCCCATTTATTTCCGGTCAACTCGCCCGGAAGGACCTGCAGCTTCTCATTTTTAACGAGGTCAAAAAAATCCTCCAAAGACACCTGACTGACGGTGTATTCTTCCCCGACAAGATCCCCCACCTTTTTAATGGTTTCATTCAGCCCTGACTGGGCCTTAAACTGATCGTTCCCCTGGGTAATGAGAATATGCCGTGTCACCGCAAAATGCCTCAACTGCTCCGCTTCCCTCTTAATCATGCCCATGGCATCCATGGGATCTTCGGGCAGATGCCATATCTGGGCATATGTCCTGGCGGGGTAATACCTCAGGACAATTGTTTTATCCGCACCTTTCCACAGGCTCAGATCCTTCAATGCCATTCCTTCTTTGGATCCGCGCCAGGTAAAGGCTGTTTTCAACCCCGTTCCCCTGATGATCTGGGGAACCTGAGAATGGTATTGAAATGCATCGGCATTGTAGAAAACAGAGCTTGCCGTACCGAATTTTTTTGAAACCCTGAGGCCCCTGTTGATATTTCTGATCAAAGATTCTGTGCTGATAAGGGAGGTCTCCGGTGTGGTCCAGCAAGGCCCGATTTTCAGCTGCCCTCTTTGGACGAATTTACGAATATTCCGTTCTGCCGCCCCTCCCCTGTTTTTGTTGTCAAGATTATCCTGTTCTTCGAGAATTTCCAAATAATCTTCAATAGGCATCACCTGACCATCAAAATAGAACTTGAATTTCGGATCCCTTTCCAGCTCTTCCAGAAGATGGTCGACAAGACGAACCAATTGCAGCTTAAAGCCTTCCTCAACTTCGTACCATTCAAAATCCCAGTGCGTATGGGAAAAGATGTGAATATGCAAGACATCATCAGCCGCATCTGCCTGTGAACCCGATTTTTTCTTTTTCATTCCGCTCCCCGTTTACCAGCTGTTTCTGTTTATCCTGTTTCCTGCGAATACCCAATTTTGGGGTTCTGATGATACCCGGACGACATATTCAATGAGCCATCATGAGACGGCACTTGCGCTTGTATGGTGCATGGTCAACCACTCATATCATGATAAAAGTTTGGTTATCAAGGATGCAGCTGAAAATAATTTGACATTTTCCCCCTGATTCTGTAAAAATTCTCGTATCGCATGCTGGCATCTTGCCTTCTCTTGTTAAGTGACAGGGGCCATCATGAAAACGCCTTACCAGGGGCCAAAAAAAATTTAGGCTTCTTTTCCGCAATCAATCGAAATGACAAACAACTGAGAGACCACATTTAAAAAGTGAGGAAATAAATTGAAGAGAGCCATCTTAAAAGGAACAGGCCGTTACCTGCCGCCCCGAATAGTGACAAATGAGGACTTAACCCAGTGGATGGATACCTCGGATGAATGGATCCAACAGCGCACCGGGATCGAACAACGCCACTGGGTGCCGGAGGAGGGGGGGGTCGGCACATCAGACCTTGGACTCGAAGCCTCAAAAACCGCCCTTGACCGGGCCGGGTGGACACCTGAGGATATTGATCTTATTATTTTCGCCACCTTGAGCCCGGATATCTTTTTCCCGGGTTCCGGATGCCTCCTGCAGCACAAACTGGGTCTTGATTCCACGCCTGCCCTTGATATCCGTCAGCAGTGTTCCGGCTTTCTATATGGATTGGAAATCATTAAAGCCTATATTGAAAGCGGTCTGGCCAATCGCATACTGCTGGTGGGCGCAGAAGTGCAAAGCACCGGACTTAATATTTCAACCGAGGGGCGGGATATGACCGTCATCTTCGGGGACGGGGCAGGGGCAGCCTGCTTCGAAGCAGTTGACACAGATGCAGAGGTGGGGATTCTTGCCACTTCCATGCATGCCAGAGGGAAATTTTCCGACAGTTTAATGACCGAGGCCCCTGCATCAAGGGAAAACCCGCGGATCAATGAGGCCATGATGAAGGCAAACCGTCACTACCCCTATATGGACGGCAAAACCATATTCAGACAGGCTGTGACAAATCTTTCAAAAGTTGCAAAGAAGACACTGGATCAAGTCGGGATATCAAAGGATGACATTGACCTCTATATCCCCCATCAGGCCAATATCCGCATCAATCAATTTTTCGGGGAATCTATGAAACTAGAAGAGGGCAAAGTTTTCCATAATATTCAGCGATACGGGAATACCACGGCCGGTTCCATACCCATTGCCCTTGATGAAGCGCTGGAAATGAAGCTCATTGGTGCGGGAAGCACCATTTGCCTGCTCGGGTTTGGCGCCGGGTTGACCTGGGGGTCCGTCATTTACAGATTTCCGGAATAGACGCTTTTCCCGGCCCGCTGGTTCCAAATCTTTACTTAACCCGTTAATAATCGAGGTGCTATTTTGAAAAGGGCCATCTTAAAAGGAACAGGTCGCTACCTGCCGCCGAGGATAGTAACAAATGAGGACTTAGCCCAGTGGATGGATACATCTGATGAATGGATCCAACAGCGCACCGGGATCGAGCAGCGCCACTGGATACCGGAGGAAGGTGGGGTTGGCGCATCAGATCTCGGGCTCGAGGCATCAAACATTGCTCTCGATCAGGCAGGGTGGGTGCCGGAGGACATTGATCTTATTATTTTCGCCACCTTGAGCCCTGATATCTTTTTCCCGGGTTCCGGATGCCTCCTGCAGCACAAACTGGGTCTTGATTCCACGCCTGCCCTTGATATCCGTCAGCAATGCACCGGCTTTCTCTATGGGCTGGAGATCGTTAAAGCCTATATTGAAAGCGGTCTGGCCAACCGGATTCTTCTGGTGGGCGCCGAAGTGCACAGCACCGGACTTGATGTTTCAACCGAGGGGCGGGATGTGACCGTCATCTTCGGGGACGGGGCAGGGGCAGCCTGCTTCGAAGCAGTTGATACCGCCGCAGAGGTGGGGATTCTTGCCACCTCCCTTCATGCCAGGGGGGAGTTCTACGACAGTTTAATGATCGAAGCCCCGACATCAAGGGAAAACCCGCGAATAGATGACGCCATGTTGAAAGAAAAACGTCATTTTACAAATATGGATGGCAAACTCATCTTCAAGAATGCCGTAAAAATGCTTCCCAAGGTCGCAAAAAAGACACTGGACAGGGTCGGGATCTCAAAGGATGACATTGACCTCTATATTCCCCATCAGGCCAACATGCGGATCAATCAGTTCTTCCAGCAATTCATGAAACTGGATGACGACAAAGTTTTTCATAATATTCAACGATACGGGAATACCACGGCCGGTTCCATACCCATTGCCCTTGATGAAGCACTGGAAATGAAGCTCATTGGTGCGGGAAGCACCATTTGCCTGCTCGGGTTTGGCGCCGGGTTAACCTGGGGGTCCGTTATTTACAGATTTCCGGAATAGCATCTTGTTGAGGCCTTTTGACAACACCTGAACAGATGCCGGACTGCCCGCTGTTGACCCTGAATATAGTTTGATATCTATTGCCCATTAAATTCATAACGGAAACTTCTACACGACATTTTCCGGCTCCGGATCTGCATTCCACCCAGTGGGCTATAGAATCACTCACAAGAGCTGTGACGGCTTTGCCGGCATCAACCGAAAACCACCCATAACCCAACCGAAAAAGGAGGGAACAAAAAATGGCAATATTTGAAAGCAAGGAAAAGATGGAAACCGTTTTAGGGGAGCTTTTCATTAAACTTCTGGCAGACCCGGTCATGGGTCCTAAATTTGTCGCGTCGAAAATTATTGTCAGGTTCAACATCAGCGACCCCAATGGCACACTTTGGATCACCCCGGGCGACGGGACAAAAGGGGAGGTCCTCTGGGGCGATCAGGACATCAAAGCGACCGTTGAAATGACCCTCAGCGGAGATACATGCCATAAATTCTGGCTGAAGCATATTTCCATGCCCATCGCGCTTGCCAAGGGTCTGATCAAGGCCAAAGGGCCCATGCCCAAGGTCCTGAAACTCCTGCCCCTGCTCAAACCCGCTTATGAGGCGTACCCGGAGCATGCAAAATCCCACGGGCTTTCTATTGAAAAAACGTAAAAGGAGGCAGTCATGGAGAGAAGTATCAAACAGTTTGAAGCTGACAGAAAAGAGGCCGCAAAGGTTGCCGCACGGCTCATTCTGGCTTCCGGCACCACATCTCCGCGGGTTGGCGGTGTGGGTGAGTGCACCATTCATGTGCTTGATGATGAATGCGATATCGAAGATCTGTGCCAGAAGATGGAGCAAATGGCTGAGATTAAAAAAAGCTGGGGATTTTTCAAGCGGGATGCCGCCATGCTGAGGGATGCCGACGCGGTACTGATCACCACATCGCTCCGAAGCCTGACAGATCCGGCAGATATCAACTGCAATATGTGCGGAAAGCTTGTGTGCGAATATCTCAAGGAAGAAGAAAAGCTTCCGCCAGACCCTGATGTGGCGTTTCAGGGCCCTTTGTGTGTTTTCCGGGCAAATAACATCGCCTATGCGGTTGACGGCATGATATCCCAGGCCAGAAACCTCGGCATCGACTACGGCGTTTACTGGTCGGTGGGGGCTGCGGCCATGCGCATGAAAATTCTCCCCAGGGCCACCGGTTTTGCCCTGGCAGTGGCCATATCGATCACGGAAAAAAGTCCGTTCAGGGATATTCCCAGGCGATATGCGGAAATCAATCAGCGCACCATGAATGACCGGATGATCCAGAGGCTCTGGCCGCAGTTCCGATCTATTTACAGTTAATGCAATAAGGAGGAGAAAATGGCAAAAATAGAAATGTCTGACCTCATACAAAACGGGTTGGACCGGGCCGTAGAGTTAATGGCGCTGTCCGCCCATAACAGCTTTCGTTTTAATGACAGAAACACTGTAAAAATGGTGGCCGCAAGCGGTGATGACCTCATCGAGATTTCAGAATACTGCTACTCCTTAGGGGACATGTCCCCGCTTGCCGCAAGAGACGGTCGGCACCTTGTACAGCTCATGAAGGAGCCCTGCTGCCTGCTGATTATTGGCGACACACGCAAATCCGCATTTAACTACAACTGCGGCGCCTGCGGTTATCGGACCTGTGCTGAAATGAACAAGGTAGAGGAAGTGGAGTCCTTGACTGCCAACGGCCCGAGCTGCCAGTTCCAGAATATCAACATGAACATTGCGGCAAATACTGCGGCATCCATGGCTCATCGGCTGGGACTTCACTGCCGTGTCTTCAGCACCCTTGGGTTCAGTGCCATGGCCCTGGAGGTTATTGAAGATGTTGATCTGGTGGTCAGTGTGTCCGTGAGTGCGGCCAAAAAAAATCCGTACTTTGACCGGCATGAATTCTGGACCAAAGAGCATTGGGATGAAATTTTTGATAAGGAATTCCCCACCTACAATCGGGGATTTATCGGCGCTGTCGAGGAGTAAACTGCGACAATAACAAACAAAAGGAAGTCGAGATATGAATTCAAAGGCACATCTCAACCAGGCCATTGCGTCCCATCTCATAGAGATGAAGGCGGATGACAAGCCTGACAAGGAGGTTCTGATATTTGAAAAGGGGGATCTGGGAGAAGATATTCTCACATACAAAAACCTGTATGAATATTCAAACAAGATGGCCCGCCTGTTCCTCTCGAACGGTCTGGCCAAAGGGGATACCTATGCGGTTTTCATGCGCAACCATCCTGAATTCGTATATGCCATGCTGGCCGGGCCGGTGATCGGAGCGATCATGGTTCCCATCGACCCTAGAAGCAGGGGGGAACGGCTGCGGTTCCTGCTGGAAAATTCCGGCGCAAAAGTTGTCATCGTATCCGGGGAACTCCTTTCCCGGCTGGAAGCTGTCCTGGACAACACACCCCATATCAAGCTGGTGAGCGTCGCTTACCGACCGGAGCAGGAAGTCCCGGTATCTCCAAATCATCCGGCATTAAACGAAACACTGGAAAACAATTCCTGGGAAATCGTGCCTCAACAGATCATGGATGTCCGCCAGCCCATGCAGATCATCTACACCTCAGGAACAACGGGAGATCCAAAAGGGGTGATGATCCGAAACAACCGGTTCGGGCTTTATAACATTGCCACACGCCTTGTATGGAAGTACAAACCCAAGGATGTATTGTACACGGGCCTTTCTCTGACACATGGCAACGCTCAGGCGGTGACATTGTTTCCCAGCCTGAGCACCGGTACCAAGGCAGTCATAAGCGCCAGATTCACAAAGAGCCGCATCTGGGATATCTGCCGAAAATATGGCTGTACCTCTTTTTCACTGCTGGGGGGTATGATGGCCGGCATCTTTAATCAACCGGAACAGGAAAACGACACAGACAATCCGGTTAAAACCGTCATCAGTGCCGGTACCCCTGCTTCCATCTGGGAAGATTTTGAAAAGCGATTTGATGTCAATATCCTGGAATGGTATGCCGCCGTAGAAGGCGGGTTCGCCTATAAGCCGCCCGGCAAGGGCCCCATCGGTTCTTTTGGTAAACCCCTGCCGGGAATGATGGAATTCAAGGTAGTGGATGAGACGGACAACCCGGTACCGGCCGGCGAAACCGGCGAGCTCATTATCCGTATGACCCGTGGGGAAACCAAGGTAGACTACCATGGGTTGCCGGATGCCTCCAGCGAAAAAACCCGTGGCGGGTGGCTGCGAACAGGTGACCTTGTGACAAAGGACGCAGATGGCTGGTATTTTTTCCAGTTTCGAAAAGGAAATGAGTTGCGGCGGGCGGGTGATTTTATCCAGCCGGACCATATCGAACGGGTGATCGGTGACCATCCGGATGTAAGCGAAGCTTGTGTTTACGGCATTCCGGCAGCATCCGGTGCCCCCGGCGAATCGGATCTGGTGGCTGCTGTGCAGGCGCTTGAAGGGAAGACGATTGATCCAAAATCAATTTTTGATAAATGCAAAAAGGACCTGGAATCCAATTTCATTCCTTCATATCTTCAGATCGTTGCGGTGATTCCCAAAACCATTTCTGAAAAGGCCCTGGACCGTGTGCTTAAGGAAGATTTTTCTGCTGATGGGGATGATGTCTACCCATTTAAAGATTTTAAATAGTGCCTGAACGAAAAAAATTAGGGAGGAGTCATACATGACACTTTATACAGACTTGAATTTCGAACTGACCGATGAGCAGATAGCGATTAAAGAAGAAACACATAAATTTGCAAAAGAGGTCCTTCGGCCTGCCAGCATAGAGCTGGATAAGATCCAGGATCCAGGGGAAGTGATCAAAAGCGACCTGTTCTGGGATACCATGAAAAAAGGATATGAGCTCGGATATCATACCATCTTCATCCCGGACTCCTGGGGCGGTCTCGGCACAGACCCCCTGGAAACCCACATCGTACTGGAAGAGCTGGCCTGGGGGAGTGTTGATTTTGCCATCGGCATCGGGGTGTCGAGCTTTCCGGCTTTTTTTGCCGCCATGGTGCCCACAGACCGCCTGGCCGAGGACATCATCGCGCCTTTCTGTGAATGCAAGGATGCCTCCATCGTCGGATGCTGGGGGATTACCGAGCCGGAGCACGGCAACGATACCCTTTGCCCTTTTACACCCCAATTCTCTGATCCGGATATCACCGGCCAGGTCACCGCCCGACTCGACGGGGACAGCTTTATCATTGACGGACAAAAATCTGCCTGGGTTTCCAACGGCACCATCGCTACCCACGCATTGCTCTATCTGACCATCGATCCGTCCATGGGCATGGCCGGCGGCGGTATCTGCATTGTTCCTCTTGACCTTCCGGGTGTAAAAAAAGGCCAGCCCCTTGACAAGATCGGTCAGCGGGCATTGAACCAGGGTGAGCTCTACTTTGATCAAGTAAGGGTACCCAAAGACTACATGCTGGTCGATCAGGAAAGCTATGACGCCATGCTGGACCTCACCCTGTCAACAGCCAATGCGGCCATGGGGGCCATGTTTGTCGGGGTGGCCCGGGCAGCTTACGAGGAGGCCCTGGACTATGCCAAACAGCGGATTCAGGGCGGCAAACCCCTGTTCGAGCATCAGATGATAAAGCATAAACTGTTTAACATGTTTACAAAAATTGAGGCGGCCCGCGCCCTTTCCCGGGCGGCCATGATATACAATTATAACAACACACCGCCCCGTATCGAATATTCCATCGCCTCAAAGGTGTTCTGCACCAGTACGGCTTTTGAAGTGACAAGCGATGCTGTTCAAATATTCGGCGGGAACGGTTTGAGCCGTGAATACCCTATCGAAAAATTCTTCAGGGATGCCCGGGCCGGTTTGATCGAGGATGGTGCCAATGACAGCCTCATGATTACGGCCGCACATCACCTGTAGTCAATGAAGAATAGTGTAAGTCTCGGTGCGAAAACAGCAAAAAAACGTTTCGGATATGGCGATCGTGAAACCTTCCCAGGGGTGTCTGAAAAACGCCAGCAGGCACTACTTACGGCCAAGGGCTGAACAAAGGAGATTCTTCATATGCTGGATTTTTTAATCAAGGGCGGCACTGTCATCGATGGCACAGGGAAAAAGCCCTATAAAGGCGATGTGGGAATCGCAGGCGACCGTATCATGGATGTAGGTGCCCTTAACGAAGTGAAGGCAAAACAGATAATCGATGCGAAAGGGATGGCCATTTCACCCGGTTTTATTGACATTCATTCTCATCATGACCTTTATATTGTCGATCAGGATCCTTTATTCCGGTTCGAGTCTTTTATAAGGCAGGGTGTTACCAGTTCTGTTGTCGGCAACTGCGGTTGGACTCTGGCACCGTGTTTGCCGGGAAAACAAAGCATGGTAATGGAGCTCATACAGAGCATGGGTGTTCCCATGGAGAACCTTTACTGGAATACCATGGACGAATATCTGTCATATATCGAAAAACAGGATTTGTTGTGCAATGTCGTTCAGTTGATCGGGCATGGGACCATACGGCTATCGGTCATGGGGAATGAGAATCGCTTTTGTACACCGGAAGAACTGAACCAGATGAAAAATTTGTTACGGGAAGGCATGGAAGCAGGATGTGCCGGGTTCTCGACCGGGCTGATGTATTACCCCGGAATGTATGCCCATACGAATGAACTCATATCTCTTGCCAAAGTGGCCGGGGAATATGGAAGACCCTATGCCACCCACTTACGGGGATATTGTTCCACTCTCAATTATTCCCTTGAAGAAGCCATTGCCATTGCCGAGAGCGCATCAATGCCTCTGCAGATATCACACATGCATGCAATTCCCTTCCTTGGAAGGCTGGCAAACATCTTGTACGATACCGTACATCTGATTGAAGCCGTTAATTCGGTGATTCCGCTCCCTCCGTTTCCCAACCCTGATTTAAAAAAGGGTCTGGAGATTATTCAGGCCGCACGGGATAGAGGGGTTGATATCGGCATGGATGCTATCCCGTATACACTTGGAAATACGACCGCAACAACCCTTCTGCCGCCGTGGGCAAGTCAGGGCGGAAAATCAAAACTTTTGGAACGCCTCGGAAACGATGAAGCCAGAAAACGCATGGAAAAAGACATTCAGACGATTGTTCCCAAGTGGCCGCACTGGGAGAAGGGGTCATGGTCAGACCCCTATATCAAAGCTTTGGGGTGGAAACCCATCAAGGTTCTGTCTGTAAAAAGTGACCAAAACAGGTGGACACAGGGAAAATCGTTCCTGGAAATAGGAAACGAGTGGGGTGTCTCACCGTTTGAGGCCTTGTGCAGGCTGATTCTCGAAGAAGAGGGCAATGTCACCTATACATTCGGATATCCTGCAAAACCATGGACTGAAAAAATGTTAAACAATATGATTCGTCACCCACTATTGAGCATTGGTGCGGATTCTATTATGCCGGAAACTGAATCAGGAACACCGCCGCCCTCTGCCTTTGGATGTTTTCCCAGAATCCTTGGACATTATTGTAGAAAACTCGGCCTGTTTCCGATAGAGGAAGCTGTTTGGAAAATGACGGGTCTCCCAGCTGCAAGGTATGGTCTGGAGGACAGGGGAAAACTGGAAAAAAACGCATTTGCGGATATTGTTATTTTTAATCCGGATACCATTAATGAAAAATTTTCAGATAATGGCCGCCCTGCCTTTGCTGAAGGTATATCCAGTGTTTTTATTAATGGAGCGCCGATATTGTCAGGGGGGGAGCTGACCGGTGATTTGTATCCGGGCAGAGTGCTGCGAAAGTAAATAAAACCCATTTCAAGCAGGTCTTTACAGATGGCCGTGTATATTAATATTCAATCTATGCACACTTCTGCCAAAGCAGTTGGCCGTCTATCGTTTCTCGATCATTTGCTCAAATTTAAAGGTATGAAAATTGAATTAATATTTGATTTTTTCCCGGGAAATGGTTAAAGCAGTCTCATCATGCAGGGTAAAAATTCGATCCTGAAACCACTTTACCAAAGGAGGGGGTATGGGAGATATTAAAATTGCAAGCATAGCCGATGTCGAGGAGATCGAAAAAATTCCCATAGAGGAAAGACTCACCTCTTTTAACACCTACGATCTTGTTAAACAGGGGGCTGACATTGATCCCGATGCCATAGCGTTGAGCTTTATCATGTCCGGAGACAGTTATGACAGCCCCATGCAGATCACGTATAGGGAACTGATTGCTCAGATCAACAGGACGGCAAACCTCTTTTATGATCTCGGGATACGGTCCGGAGACGTGGTATCCTATCTTTTACCCAATATCCCCCATACCCACTATGTGCTCTGGGGAGGGGAAGCCGCCGGAATCGTAAACCCCATCAACCCGCTTTTAGAGGCATCAAGCATACGTGATATATGCCTGGCGGCAGGAACAAAAGTGCTGGTGGCCCTGGGGGAGGCTCCCGGATCCGACATCTGGCAGAAGGTCACTGAAATCCGGAAAGACCTGCCTGATCTCAAGACCATTATCAGGATGTTCGGTCCAAGTGACGAAAAAGAAGGCATTCTCGGCTTTGACGAGGTGATTTCAAAATATAACGGGGACGACCTCGATTCAGGGCGTGAGATTGACCCCCAGGATATGGCCTCCATGTATCACACCGGCGGGACAACAGGCACCCCCAAGCTAGCGCCCCACACCCATTTCAATGAGGTGGTCATGGCCCAGATAATGAATCAGCCGGGACTTGCACAACCGGGTGAGACCGTCCTTTGCGGGCTTCCATTATTCCACGTAAACGGAACCATGGTCACAGGCGGATTTCCGTTTTCAATCGGCGGGCATGTCGTCCTTCTCTCTCCCCAGGGATACCGGGATCCCACTGTCATGCAGAATTTTTATAAAATTGTCGAATATTACAAAGCCTCTTTTTTCTCCTGTGTCCCGACCGTACTTTCTGTTTTACTCGACATCCCCAAGGGGGATGCAGATATCTCTTCGCTTCGCTTTGCGCTCTGCGGCGCTGCGCCTCTTTCTGTAGAGCTTTTTCAAAGGTTCGAGGCCCATGCGGATATGAAGATACTGGAAGGATACGGGCTGACCGAAGGGACCACCGCTTCCTCCATCAACCCTGTCTCTGGTGAACGAAAGGTGGGATCCATTGGCATACGGCTGCCCTATAACGACATGAAAGTCTTTGTGCCAGGCGATGAAGGCCCGAGGGAGGCTGACATCGACGAAATCGGCACCATCTGCATCAAAGGGCCGAACGTGTTCAAGGGATATCTTGACGAGAGCAAAAATAAGGACATCTGGATGAAGGACGGCTGGTTCAACACAGGCGACCTGGGGCGGAAGGATGCTGACGAATTCTTCTGGCTCACCGGAAGAGCAAAGGATTTGATCATCCGCGGCGGTCACAATATTGATCCTGCCATGATTGAAGAGCCCCTTTATCAGCTCGAAGGCGTCCAGGTGGCTGCTGCCGTTGGACGTCCGGATCCCCATGCCGGAGAAGTTCCCGTCGCCTTTGTTCAGCTTCAGCAGGGGGTTGAGATGAGTCCAGATCAAATCATAAAACACCTGCAGGAAAAAATCGGTGAACGTGCCGCAATCCCCAAGGAAGTATTCGTGCTCGAAGATATTCCTCTGACACCCATAGGAAAAATCTTCAAACCCGCGCTCCGTCGAACCGCGATACAATATGTTTACGAGAAAGAGCTCAATGCCCTTGAAGGCATCGTCGCCTCTGCAAGCGTGAGTGTCCGTGAGGACAAGCTGCATGGTTCCTTTGCCGAAATCAGGGTAAAAACAGCCCCGGGCGTTTCCAAAGAGGCGGCAGAGGAAAAGATAAAAGAGGTACTTGCGCGCTATATCATTAAATTCGATCTGGACTTGGCCTGACCGGGTTAATGGGACGGCCACCCAGGCTGGTGTCTATCCATTATTAATGAGTTAAAAGCAATGCCCATCGCGGCGGGACGCCGCTCCCACAGTTTTTTTCTCACCCACCTGGCATATATAAAACTACTTAAGCGGTATTCCCACCACTGCCGCCAGCTCTTTCAGCGCTGTCCCGGGGTCAGTCACCTTGATTGTGGACATCCCCATGGCCCGCGCCGGTTTCAGGTTGATTCCCAGATCATCGAGGAAAACCACCTCCCCGGGTGCAACCTTTACCCTGTCGCATGCCATCTCATAAAATCGCGGGTCGGGCTTGCGTATACCGATTTTACTCGACTCAATCACGTGGTCGAATATCTTCATCACCTCTAACATTTCACGTTCCCGCTCACCGAAAAGCTTCGTGTCCCTGTCATGGGCTTCAATCATGTTGTTGGTGAGGCAGGCTGTTTTAAGATGCTGACTGCATCTTCGAAGTGCTTCAACCATCTCCGGCCGCAAATCTCCACCAAGCATGGTCAGGACAATGAGACCTCTTACGGCATGGCCGGCCGCCTGTGTCTCCTGTTCGAATACTTCGTCAAACGCTTCAAGCGTGATGTCGTTTCTTTCAAACCTCGCCCATGCATTGGTATCAGGGTTGGTGGCATTGTTCATGCGAATAAAATTTTCAGGCAGGCCATTGGCCCGCTCATATCTGTTAAATGCCTCAAACGGGCTTGTTGTTAATACACCGCCAAAATCCCAGAAAACAGCTTTTATCATTCTATCTATCCCTCACTATTGATTTCCTCTAAAAATATCCCGTCTTTACCATCATCGGGTGTGTCATGTCCTCCTGCTGTAATACCGGTAGAGGTGAAAAAGCGCCCTTGCCGCCCTTCGGATTGACGGAAAAGCAGGTATGCCCGCCTGGCAATATTGCGCCCTTAACACCGCCCCCTTTTGGGCAAGATCCGGATCACCGCCATCAGAATCCACTATAAAAACTATTGGTTTTTCATGTTGTCTTTCTGTTACACGTTTGATGGCTTCCGGGTTTGAATCAATGCCGTCCGGTACATGAAAGGCCTTTCTGACAATTAATCGATCCACCATGGCCATGGACACAGCAGGATCCCTGTAGGCCAGATCCAGCACTTCTCCCAGATAATTCGCATCCAGAAAAGTCAACCACATGTCAAGCGGGTTTCCGGCAATAGACCCTGCTGTGGGAACGCTCTTTTTAAGTGCTTTCATTGTTGAATCGGACAAAGCTGGAACCTCAAGGCCCTCCCTGATGCATGTGTCGCTGTACGACACACTGTTTCCGCCCCCACCGCCGATGAGAAAAACCCCTTTTCCAGATGGCGCAGGCAGGAGGGTTAACGCCAGAACGGTATCTACGAGTTCGTTCATTGAGCCCACATGAATCACCCCTGTCTGGCGATAGAGGCCCTCCCAGACCTTCTGTTCACCGGACATGGCGCCCGTATGAGACGCTGCGGTTGCCGCACCTGCGTCGCTTTCTCCTCCTTTCCACAGGACAACCGGCTTTTTTTTACTCACCTCACTGACCGTGTTCAGAAATCGCCTGCCGTCCTTAACGCTTTCAAGGTACATGGCAATACACTGAACATTTTCATCCCGGGACAAAACGTCAAGGAAGTCCGTGCTGTCGAGAACCGACCCATTCCCGAAACTCACCGCCTTTTCAATACCCACTCCCAAATACCGTGTATATTCGGTGATTCGCTGGGTAAGGCCGCCGCTTTGAGAAATCACCGCGAGCGATCCGCTCAAGCCGGGAATCGCTCCCCATGCCGTGAGCCGGGAAGAAGGACAATACGGCCCCATACAGTTAGGGCCAATGATCTTCAATCCTTTATCCTTTGAGATCCTGGTGATCTGCGCCTCGAGTTCATGGCCCTGCACCAGCCCCGTCTCTCTAAAACCGGATGTAAGGATGTGGATATGGCCTACCCCGATCCGGGCACATTCTTCAAGAACCGAGGGGACAAACCTTGCAGGTACGCACACCATGGCCAGGTCCGGAACATCCGGAAGCGACGACAGGTCTGGATACACCTTAAGGCCCATGATTTCCCCGCCCCTGGGGTTGATGGGATACAGCTTGCCCTCATACCCGCCTTCCAGAAGTTTGAATAAAAAACTCGCTCCCCCAAACCGGTAATCCTTTACAGAAACACCTATAATAGCAATATGCCCTGGATTAAAAAATTTTTCTAAGTCTGCCCTGGATAGCGTCATAATTCGATTCCGGATATCCTTTCTGAATTTTATTTTTTCTGCCAGCTTCTTTTTGACCGGCATTTTTTTGTTAAAAGAGCCATTAAACGATACCGGAATACAGGACCTAAGAAGATTAAGCTGATGGGAGCCAATGCTGTTTGATGGGGTTTATCATTAAGAAAAAAAAGGTTTCCGCCTTCTGGCAATCATTGCCCTCATCATGTCGCCGGCATTTTCAGCATGATCGGCAATGGACCCGATGGTTTCAACCAGTCTGACAATGTGAAACACGGAAATGGGATCGAATCCCATAGAAAAGGCTTTGAATTTCAAACGGTCTTCCATGTGGTCGATCTCGTGTTCCCTTTGCCGCAGATTATGGATGATTTTTTTAACGATATTTCGCTGCTTGTCAGAATATGAATCAAAATATTTTTTTGCCTCAGCCACCATCCGGCTCAACTCCTCAATGGGCTCAATAACCGAATCAATCAGAAGCAAAAAGTCCTTTTTCAATGCTTCCGGCATACCAAGGCCGATCCCATATGAAACCCAGTTGAGGGCATCTTCAACAGAATCAAGGACCTTGTCCTGCTCTTTAAGATACAGAAACAGCTGGAAATCCGAAACAGGCATTTTTGTCCCCATGGGAATATGCCCTCGAATCCGGCGCTTGATGGCATCTGCTTCACTCTCAAGTTTATCCACCTCTTTCCGGTAATCTTCAAATGCATCACATTTGTCTGCAACATGGCATTCCACGGCCTGCTGAAATACCCATGAACACTCCCTGACTTTTTCTGCGTGCTCCAGAAGCTCGTCAAAGGGGGATGTCATTAAAAAAGAAAAAAACGGGATACGCATTGTCATCTCTCCTTGGGTAACGGATAAAGGCGTATCAAATCCCTTATCCGCCGGTGTGATTCTTATGATGTGTAAACGACTCCCTGAAGATATCGAGCAAATTCCGGGTTTGTTGAGAAATCTTTACGCTGTTTTCCATAAATCTGTAAAACAGAATGCTTAAACGGGTTTTGGACTGGGCATTCTGTATGCGTTTGATCTGGTTTTTATCAAATGCATCGAAAAGCTGGCGCAACTTTTGATCCTGGTTTGAAATATAATCAAAGTCAACCTTTTTCCGTTGCAGAAGCATGATGCCGGTGTTCCTCAGAAGGCGGGTAATAGCGGCCTTTATCTGCCTTAATTCCTGTTTTTGAACTTCGAGCAGCCCGGTGTGATTGTTATCAAAATGCTCATACGCATGCATGATCATATCCCTGTGGCTTTCACTAATATCTCTGAGCGCTCTGATGGTATGTGAATATGTCTGCGTCTCTTCTACATCTTCTTTATTAAGAAGAAAAAGCGTTTTAAAAATATTGGCTGCAATAATATCGGCCCACTTCTGAATTTTATCTATCTCATTTTTTACATTCTTCAGCCGTTGTCGGTCTTCCGAAAACGCCGCATCAAAACACACATCAACGGTATCGCTGATCTCTTTGAGGAAATGGCCGGTCTGTTCAAAGGATATTTTTATGGCTGTTTCAGCGTCAACATCATTTCTCAGGCTCAGTGTTGCCATGTCCTTATCTTTTTCTTCACGTTTAAAATGAACGCGATAGCTCTTAAAAATAATCGCCCCTGCAAGCAGTACTAAACCAAGAACCGCAGGAAATTTTACAAAATAAATGATGCACGCAAAAACAGAGGCAATGGTAAACGCGACAAGAGCGGTAAAGAACCATCCGCCGATAACGGTCAATACGCCTGTTACCCGGTATACTGCGCTTTCACTTCCCCATGCCTGATCTGAAAGAGATGTGCCCATGGCCACCATGAACGTTACATATGTGGTGGAAAGGGGCAGTTTCATTGACGTGGCAAATGACACAACCGCGCTGGCCACAATCAGATTTACAGAAGCGCGCAGCAGGTCAAAAGAGGCTGTTGCCCCGCTGACGGAAGGAACCGGTCCGGTGGTCTTCGGGTCCAATCGATTTGAGATGATTCTTTTGAGACCGGAAGGCAGCATTTTTCTCGTAAAATCAAATTGTGAATATACCATGCGTACAATCACCCTGGAAAGGGGTGACGAACCGAAGCGCTCACTTCCCTCATCCTGCCTGGCAAGGGTGACTTCAGTTTTGCTGACTGTCCGCGATTTTCTGGATATCCACAGGGTCACCACCATGATTGTGCCGGCAATGAGCAGCAAAAATGTATTGGATTGAATGGGTTCCTGGAGGGCCTCCATGGTGGCCATGGACGGGTCCCCCGCGCCCTGGGCAATGGTGTATGCATTCATTCCAGCCATGGGCACACCGATAAAATTGACCAGGTCATTTGCCGCAAATGCCATTGCCAGCGCAAATGTCCCCATTAAAATGATCGGTTTTAAAATGTTTATCCGGGTAAACAATAAAATCAGCTGAAACAGGATGGCAAACACCATAAACCCTGATGACAGGATTGTCCAGGTATGGGTTTTAATCCAGAGAACTGCCTCGGGTGTCAAAAAAGAGGCCCCCTTTGCCCCTTTTATCAACATAAAGTATGTGATGACTGAAAGCGCCACCCCTCCCCAGAGACCGCCGTATCTTTTCAAGGGCTTTGCATAATCAAACGTAAATACGAGACGGGTGAGAAACATGATGAGGGCCCCGAAAAAAAAGGCCATCACCACTGAAATAAGAATTCCGGAAATAATGGCCAGGGCCTTTCCGGTGTTGATGTAGTTCACCAGCATTGAAAGGCTTTCATCGGCCATGTAAATCTTGATCAGGGAAACCGCCACCGCAGCCCCCAGCAGCTCAAAAACAATGGACACGGTGGTGGAAGTCGGCAGGCCAAAGGTGTTGAAAAAATCCAGGAGAATAATGTCTGTCAGCATAACGGCCAGAAAAATAGTGACCAGCTCGGGCATTAAAAAAAATTGCGGGTGAAATATGCCTTTTCTGGCCACTTCCATCATACCGCTTGAAAACGTGACGCCTGCCAGCATGCCGAGGCTGGCAATAATCATGATGACATGTCGCGGCGCAACCCTGGACCCTATGGGCGAGTTTAAAAAATTAACCGCATCATTGCTCACACCCACAATTAGATCGAAGACCGCAAGCCCGATGAGTATAACGACTGAAAATAAATAGATATCCATCCTCTACCCCTCAAGAAGTGTAATCCATTCCTTGTCGGGATAGATACCACAATTTGTTAAGTTCTGGTTAGAATTATTTTAATTTTTTATGATTTAATCGCTAATGACAAGGTCCCGGGGCAAATGGATCGTGAATCTGCTGCCCTGGCCAACCGTGCTTTCAATTGAAACACGACCGCCGTGGGAGGCTGCAATATGCTTGACAATGGCAAGCCCGAGCCCTGTGCCCCCGAGTTTCCGGCTCCGGGCCTTGTCCACACGATAAAATCGTTCGAAAATTCTGAGAAAATGCTTTTCAGGGATACCGGGTCCCTGGTCGACAATGCTGATGAAAAGTTCAGTGGGACCGACACCTGCCAGTATCCTGATGGGGGTCTCTTCAGGACTGTATTTTACAGCATTGTCAATCAAATTGACAAGGGCCTGTTCAATGAGAGGTGCATCAATTTTGACCATGATGCGGCCCTCGACTTCCAGCGCTATGGCCATTTTCTTT
This sequence comes from Desulfobacteraceae bacterium, assembly GCA_030618925.1. Classification (GTDB taxonomy): domain Bacteria; phylum Desulfobacterota; class Desulfobacteria; order Desulfobacterales; family SURF-7; genus JAUXCK01. The sequence goes on along the minus strand of JAUXCK010000002.1, from coordinate 4,387 downwards.
GCGTCTGCCTTTCCCTGAACCACCTGCCGGGCTGTTTGAATGACCTCTTCCAGGTTCCTGGTCTCTAAATTGATCCCATCCTGTTCCCCCCTGGCCTCAATCCCTGCCAGGGAAAGCAGGTCTTCAAGAATGGCATCCAACCGGTCTACATGCTTTGATATAATGCCCAGAAACCGCCGGGTATCTTCAGGGCTGTCGTCCTCTCCAAGGGCAAGGGTTTCCACAAATCCCTTAATGGATGTCAGCGGTGTTCTTATCTCATGGGAGACATTGGCCACAAAATCCCGCCGCATATTTTCAAGATTTCTCACCTGGGTGACATCGTTCAGCACAAGCAGAGTGCCGATCCGCTCATTTACGGCGTTTCGCAGAGGAGCACTCATGACACTGATCACCCGGTCCCCCCTCTGATGGAGGACAAAATCCCCTTCTGTGGTGTTGCCTGTGGAAACAGAATTTCTGATGAATGTGATAAAATCAGGATGCCTTACGATCTCTTGAATACTTCGCCCGTTTAAATCAGAGGATTCTGTCCCGAATATTTCCCTGGCCGCCTGATTGATGTTTAAAATATTCTCGTCCAGGTCAAGTCCGATAACCCCTTCTGTCATACTGGACAGCACTGCACCATATTCGTTTCTCTGGTTTTGTACGGCTTTGATCCGGTCTTCCAGTTGAAATGCCATCTGATTCATGGCCTCTGAAAGACTGGCAAGCTCTGATATGGAAGGTTCATGCAGCCTGTGTCCCAGGTCGCCCCTGGCAAACCGCACAGCCCCATGTTTCAGCTCTTCAATCGGCCTGCTGATGCGCCGGGACACAAAAAGGCTTATGATGGAGGCCAGTACGGCAATAAGCAGCCCCACAAGCATCACGCGGGCCTGCAGGGTTCTGATGGTGTTGTTGATTGATGTCACAGGGAGGGATATCCTCAACACGGCAATAACCCTTTTTTCAATACAAAGCGGAAGGGCAACATACATCATCCGCATGCGAAGGGTTTCACTCTCCCGTATGGAGGATCCCATCCGGCCGTCAAGGGCTGCGAGTATTTCCGGCCGGTTTTTATGGTTGTCCATGGCCTCTGGATTTTCTTCAGAATCACCGATAACCGTGCCATCCGGCAGAATGATGGTGATGCGGGTTTCAGACGCCTCTCCAGCTTCCCTGCACAGATGGTTTATATTGATAAAATCCAGGGGGTTTAGAAACCGTATGACCTGATTTTCAAGCAGCCGCCCATGGATCAATAAATCTTTTTCCGTCTTATCCAGATAAAACTGCTCAAAAAAACTTGACAGGTAAAGGGAAGCGATCAGCAGTGAAACAACAACAATGATAAGGTATGAAGGATACAGTTGCCAGATGAGTCGCGTGCTTTTTTTCATCATTTTTTTTCCGCAAACCTGTAACCGACACCTCTTACGGTCTCGATAACCGTTCCAAACCGACCCAGTTTTTTTCGAAGGCCCACAATATGAACATCAACGCTCCGGTCTGTTAAAGCCCATCCCTGACCCCGCACTGCATCCACGATCTGTGTCCTCGTGAAGACCCAGCCGGGATTCGCGACCAGAAACTGCAAAATCTGAAACTCCGTAAATGTCAACTGAACAGGCCGGCCATCAACTGTGACCTCCCGCCTGCCGGAATCAATCACGATTTCACGGACGCGGGTGATGGTTTCACCCTCCTGCAGCTGGTCATCCTTTCTCCGGAGGACTGCCTTTATCCGTGCCGCCAGGACCCGGGGTGAAAAGGGTTTGGTAATATAGTCATCCGCGCCAAGTTCCAGCCCGGCGACAATATCCGCCTCCTCCCCTTTGGCGGTCAGCATAACAATCGGAATGTGCTGTGTCCTTGCATCTTTCTTCAATTGTTTTGCAACTTCCAGGCCATCGATTCCCGGAAGCATCAGGTCAAGAAGAACAAGATCAATATCATGGGTGGCTGCCCGGTCCAGGGCTTCTTCTCCTGACTCTGAACAGATCACCTCGTATCCGTCTCTCAGGAGATTGTATCTTATCAGCTCAAGAATATCCGCTTCATCGTCAACAGCAAGAATTCTTTTTGGCATGGTGCCTCTTTTAATGGTATCCGCCGGAGTGGCAGCGCGTTATGTCTTCGTAACAATACCCGAAAAATATACAAAATCATTACCACATTTTGCTATGCCTGACAATCTCACCCTCGATGAGATAAATCACCTCTTCGGCAATATTTGTGGCATGATCTGCCAGCCGCTCAAGATGACGCGACACCAGAAGCAGATTGATTAAATGCCCCAGGCTTTCCGGATGGTCTGCCATGGCCTCTTTTATCCGATCATATGCAATATTCTTTATCTTATCAACTTCGTCGTCTAATAAAAGGACTTTAAACGCGAGATCCAAATCCAGATTCACAAATGCATCCAGGCTCTGCTTCAGCATATTTTGTGATTTTTCTGTCATTTCCGTGTAATCAAAGACAAAATCAACTGTGTCCCGTCTGGCAATGATCTCAACACGCTCGGCAATATTGACGGCCTGATCGCCGATACTTTCCAATTCATTGTTGATCTTGATGACAGCAACTAAAAACCTGAGGTCAACCGCCACAGGCTGATGAAGCGCCAGAACCTTGAGACATTCCTCTTCAATCTCCACCTCCATTTCATCGATGTCGTGATCTGAATGGATGACCTGCCCTGCCAGAGCCGCATCCCTTTTTTCAATGGAATCTGTTGCCATGCGGACCCTCTCTTCAACCAGCGCACCAAGGGTAAGCAGAGATTTTTTTATTTTTGCCAGCTCTCTTTGAAAGTGTATTGCCATAGTCTTTCCTCTGTTTTTATCCAAAACGGCCTGTGATATAGTCTTCTGTGGTTTTTAGTGATGGTAGGGTAAAAAGGGTATCTGTATCTCCCACTTCGATTAATTTCCCTAAATAAAAAAAAGCCGTGACATCAGACACCCTGGCAGCCTGCTGCATGTTGTGGGTGACAATAATGATGGTATAGGTTTTCTTCAATTCGTGTATCAGTTCCTCGATCTTCTGGGTGGCAATGGGGTCAAGGGCGGAGCAGGGCTCATCCATGAGCAGCACGTCGGGCTTAACCGCAAGCGCCCGGGCGATACATAGCCGTTGCTGCTGGCCGCCTGAAAGACCCAGGGCAGATTCATGCATCCTTTCCTGTACTTCATCCCAGAGGGCGCTTCGCCTGAGACTCTTTTCCACCTGTTCCGCAATGAGGTTTTTATTTTTTACACCATTTACTTTTAACCCGTACGCCACATTCTCGAAAATGGTTTTTGGAAACGGATTCGGCTTCTGGAACACCATGCCAATGCGGCTTCTGAGATGCACCACGTCCACAGAAGGGGCGTAAATATTCTCTTCGTCAATAAGAATCTCTCCCTTCACTCTGATACCAGGTATCAGGTCATTCATCCGGTTGAGGCATCTTAGGAAGGTGCTTTTGCCGCAGCCTGACGGTCCGATCAGGGCAGTCACCTGGTTTGAATAAAAGTCCAGAGAGATATCATGCAGGGCTTCAAAACCGCCATAAAAAAAGCTAAGATTCTTTGCTGATATTTTCAGGTCTCGATTCATTTTATCTTTTATCCATTATTTAGTGTCGCTACTGCCGCATCTTTTTTCTAAGCCTTGCACGAATAATGATGGCCATCAAATTCATCCCCAGTACCAATGCGATCAAAACAAGCGCCGTACCATATTGAAGCGGCCGTGTGGCCTCTATCTCCGTGCCTGCCGTGGCCAGAACATAAATATGATACGGCAGTGCCATAATTTCATCAAATATTGATGTTGGAAGGTTTGGAGAAAAAAATACGGCTGCGGTAAACATGATGGGTGCCGTCTCTCCGGCTGCCCGGCTGATGCCCAGTATGCCACCGGTGAGTATGCCGGGCATGGCTGCCGGCAAGACGACCCTTACGATGGTCTGCAGCTTTGTTGCGCCAAGGCCGAGTGAGGCTTCCCTGTATGTATCGGGAACCGCCTTAAGGGCCTCTTCTGTGGAGCCGATGATCACGGGAAGGGTCATGGCTCCCAGCGTGAGGGCACCGGCCAGAATGGAAACCCCCATCTTGAGATAGATAACAAAAAAAGCCAGGCCAAACAGACCAAAAACAACCGATGGTACACCGGCAAGATTACTGATACCCAGGCGGATAACCCTCAGGATGCGCCCAGGGCCTGCATACTCATTCAGATAAATGGCCGACGCAACGCCAATTGGAAAGGCAATCACCATGGCCCCGAGGCTTAAACACAATGTTCCGATAATGCAGGGCAGTATCCCCCCTTTGGTCATGGAATCCATGGGCGGCTGGGTTAAAAAGGTCCAGGTGATGGCTTTCCACCCATTTGCCACCATGAAATA
>JAUXCK010000141.1 GCA_030618925.1 Desulfobacteraceae bacterium | reverse complement strand
TTCCTAAGACCGCTTGGCCTCCGACTTTTTATGGCCGTCCGCTCTGAGTGGCCCAATCATGATTGACAAGACTGAAAAAGAGCAAATGCTTGACACGGATGAATATATCTACTGGCCGAATTAAATAAGCCCCCGTTCCGCTTTGAGGCTGTCGCCAACATCCATAAAGGTCTCAAGCGGCGCTTCCATGTCAGGCTTCAAGATCATGGAAATCGCATCTTCAGGACAGGTGGGCACGCAGAGGCCGCAGCCGATACACCTGCCGTCGATGATCTCCGAAACCTCATCCCCCTCCCGGATGGCGTCCATCTGGCACCGGTCCATACATGTCCCGCAGGCAGAGCACAGATCCGCATCGATTTTGGCCTCATAATAAGACTGAATATGATCCGCAGGCCTTTTTGCCATTTTATTAAATTTAAGACCCGGGCAGCAGCAGGGGCAGCAGCAGCAGATGGCTTCGAGTTTCTGAGTATTGGTGGGAGTAAGCACGAGGGCCGACTCTTCGGCAAGATCGAGCAGTTTCAGCGTTTCATCCACGTCGATCTGCCTTCCCATCTTGTTATCAATGTAGTATTTGGCAAAATCCCCGAACCCGAGGCAGATCTCCTGGGGCCGGTCACACGGGTTGCCCAGAAGCGCCTGTTCTTTGCGGCACATGCACTGTGCTACGCATATGGTCTCCTGCTCCCTTACAAGGTCACGGACCTTGTTGTACGGCGCCACAGCCGGGGTGGATTCAATAGAGGACTCCAGGGGAATAACACGCATCTGCCTGGTTTTTTTAGTGGCCATGGACAAACCGATATAGGGCAGGTAGGCCTCAAACAACTCAGCGAATTCCTTGTCTATATTGTTCAGTTGAAATTCATAAATCCCCACAATAAATTGAAACGCCTGATAAAGGCGGTTTTCGCCATCCCTTGTCCTGAATATGAGTCCCTTGAGGGCCATGTCCTCCAGCTTTTGGCCCAACTCAGACGCATCCATCCCGATCCGGTCTGCAATGACCGGCACCTCTTCAGGCGCGTCCTTTAACTTCATGGTAAGCTCCGCCTCTTCAGGGGAGTATAACTTCTTGAGAATTTTGATCTCAACACCGGTCGGCGTTGCCGGATATCCTGCCGGCAGCGTGTCCATAAATTCCCTCAGCCGGGTATACACATCGTCACTCATCTTATTTTTTCCTTTCGTTTGTTATGAAAATTCAACCCCTGAACCGGTAGACCGGTCACAAACAATGAAAATTTTATATCAGAAACACCCTTTGCCGTCAAGGTGACCCCTATTTCGTACTGACTGGAGAGGCATCTTGATGCAGGTGGATATACTGTCTACGCTTTTTTCTGAAGCTTTTCAGGAATACCTGATTCACACGGTGTGCCGGTTGCACAAATCCCGCACCCGTAGATAAAAATATGAAAGTTTTTATTTACGTATTTTGTCGAAGCCTCCACACGCTTCATGCACCTTTCCTTGTCATGGGCGTCGGCTTCTGTGATCGCATCAACAGGGCACCTTGCTGCGCACTTCAGGCACTTTATACCCTGGTAGTGGAGACAATTGGCATGAATGTCATCAGACCGCTGCCGGTTGGGTTCAAGCGTAAGGTTGACCACAAAGCTGGCGGCCCGGTGAGCGCATCCTTTTTCCGTAATAAAAAAATCATGCATTCCAAAGGACCCGAGCCCTGCAGCATAGGCCATGTGGCGGTGGGACCAGGGCGAGGCCCAACCCACAACCGGGTATCTTTTCTTGTTGAACATGGGGGTGACATCCGGTGCAATGGCAAGCACACCCCTTTCCATCAAATAGGTGACGATCTCCCGCACGAACTTCTGGCTGAATATCTCTCCCAGCAGCCGGGTCTGCGCCCATCTTTCAGAGACCCAGTCTTTCTCAGCTGCATTATCCTCCTTTGTTTTCCGGGTGATGGGCATAATAATGGAAACCACGGAAAGGTCTTCGGCGGAAGGCGCTGGAACGCCATTTTTATCTGCCTGCCATTTCATGATCTCCTGGGGTGTGTAATGGTGGGGGCCTATAATTTTTTTATAGTCGGTCAAAATCGGATCATCGCCCCTTATGAATCCCACCAGGGGCGCGTCAAAAATCGGTTGCCCGTAAAACGGGTATTCCATGATATTGTCCGGGTGATTTGGCAGTTGGCCCTTGATACGGTTGATGAACCATTCTTCATCCAGCACGGGATCGTCCTCACCGGGCCTGTAGTCTTTATTCAAAGGGGGTTGTTTGGGATGGCCGATACCCTTCATTTCGCCGATGGAGCTTTTGATTCCTGCAAGGTCCGATAAATAGGAAAATCGCCGGTACCTGGTTTTCATTCTACGCCGCTCGCCCATTTGTCACCCTCCATTTTATTAACAGCGATATCACCATTTATTTAACGCGCCGGCGCCATTTAAAATCCAGCCTTCAAGACAATAAAAAGCAGGACCACACCTGAAATACCTGTCAAAATTCCAAGGATATAATTTCTCATAAACACATCTCCTTTCCGCTTACCTGTTTTCAGACATATAATTTTCGATGCGCTTCCGGATATTTTTCAAGTTCCTTTTCCAAGTCTTCATGGGGGACGGCATAAACCTCTCCATCCGGTTTCTGAACCACGCAGCCCGAGGCGTGAAGCATTTTCACATTTTCTGCTGTCTCTTTTTTGTTTCCCCAGCACACGATCTGGCAGTTGCCGCAGGTCATATACATCTTTGCATCCGGCACGGACACGTGCTTATATCCGCCGGGAGTGGACGGACGCTTACTGAAAAGGTCAAATGCCCTGGCGAATTCCTGGGGCAGTTTATCCTCATCCTCAGGGAGACGGATGCGGCTGGGCGTCCATGTGGACCATTTCCCTGATTTAGAAATCCCGCCGAACCCGCCGCAGCAGAAATGGCACAATAAAATGTTTCTGCGCCACGCATTGTGCAGTTCAACCCCGCCGATGGTGATGCCCGTGTCTTTATCTTTGTCAAACATCTGCACGGCACAGGCAGACACACACAATTTGCACTTGTCACAAAACTGCTCTTCTTCAGGTTCCGGTTCTGTGGGCTCAAGTTCGGCTGCGGTGACTGTCGTGCCCAGAATGATGGTACATCCAACCCCTTTAAGACCGATATTTCCGGACCACCCGAACGATCCGACGCCTGAGCGCGCGGCAATATACCGGTGGCTGATATCAGGATGCAGGTGGATCTGCCAGTCTTCGAGTTCTGTCCGGTATTTCTGATTGGCCGCACATCCTTTGGCATTGACCCCTTCCTTTTTCAGCATGGAGGCCAATTCCCATGACAGGTCCCTTGCGCGAAAATTGGTGCCCAGGTTGTCATTTTCATGCAGCTGCCGGGTCTCTTTAGAAAGAAACTTGCGAATATACTCTCTATTCAATGGCAGGGCGAAGCTGACGGCCGAACGCGCGCCGTCAAGCCGGTAGGAGAGGTCTGTGCTTGGCGGACCGCCTGCAAGGGTCTCAGTGGTGGCAAATCCGACCTTAAGCGCCCCCCTCTCAAGCAGGAATTCTTCTATGATGCTGTCTAATGACATTTTTCCCCCTTAATTTTTACTTAAACACTTAATCTGTCATAATGGATTTGTCAAGAATAGAAATCATACATCCGTAGAAAAAATTGAAGGGTGGCATTCTACAATTTTCTGACCTCACGATTAAGAACGGCCTTGTCATACGCAGCCAGGATACCCTTTTTTCTCAGGTCCCCTATCAGATCCGCGCGGTTGTCGGAACTGACAACCGGCAGCTGGGAAATCCCTTTGGAACTCATCATGTGGGGGGCCAAAAGGGCAGAAGCGCCCGGATCAGCAATTACCGCCGGTAAAATAATATTTGATCTGAGAATTTGGATTGACACGCATTCGGCTTCCTGCCTATTTTGTGTCGGGAAAAAACAAAAAATGGACCTCATGAATGACAAAAAAACACATTCTTATTTACGACTGCCCTGTAAAATAGGGCTGGCCGCGTTTTCCGGGATATTAATGCTCCTGGCCTACCCGGACTACAACTATTACCTGCTGGTGTGGATCGGCTTCATTCCTTTATTCCTGGCATTGGAGGATGCAACATACAAAGAAACATACTGGCTGTCGGTCATCATGGGAATGATCCCGGTGTGCGGCGGCTACCCGTGGATCAGCCATGTGGTGACCGCCTACCTGCGGGTTCCGCCACCCCTTAATTACCTGATGTGGCTGCTGGCAGGATTTTACATTTCCCAGCTGTTTGCGCTGATTTTCCTGACCGTCGCCTATTTAAAAAAGAACACCCGCATTCCAATCCTCCTGATCTTCCCGGCCGTCACCGTCACCCTGTGGTCCTATTTTCCAAATATGTTTCACTTTACGCTGGCCAACGGCACGGCGCCGTTCCTTCCGGCCATTCAGGCAACCCAGTTTACCGGTGAATCCGGTTTGAGCTTTATGATTGCGCTGTCCAATATAACGGGTTACCAGCTGCTTCGCTATCCTGCTCGACGGAAAGGCATGGCCTGGATCGCCGCAGCCCTCGCAGTGATCATAATATGGTTCGGGTATGGCACGGCATCGCTGAAAATCTGGGACAACAAAATCGACACATGGGAGAAGAAAAAAATCGGCATTGTTCAGCCCAACCGGCCCTCCTCCCTTTCAATTTTACCGCCGGAACCCGGATACTCCCGTACGAACCCCCTGGAGATCGACCTGAGCCGGCGTCTTGCAAGCCAGGGCGCAGACCTCATCGTCTGGCCGGAAGGACAGTATTTCGGATACATGCATGAACCCGGGGTCAGGAATGCATTCAACAGCGCCGTTCGGCAGATGGGGGCAGATCTTATTTTCCATGATAAAATGATCGACCAGCGGCGCTTATACAGAAACAGCGCAATCTGGCTCAGGGGAAACGGGAACCTGGGAGATATTTACCACAAACGACATCTGGTGCCCATCGGAGAGTATATCCCTGTCTTCGGGTACGACAAGTCCTTTGTAGAACGATATGGTATTCCGCCATCCCTGACACCCGGTGAAGACATAAAATCTTTTCCTGCTGCCGGCATGAACATCATTCCCCTGATCTGTTATGAGATTCAATTCAGCCGGTTTGTTGCCGAAGCCGTGGCCGTTGAAAAAACCGGACAGGTCATCCTGACCCAAAGCAATGACGGCTGGTTTGGAAAAGGAACCATGTCGGCCCAGCACCGGTCGTCAAACATCCTCCGCGCTGTTGAAAACAGGGCCCCGGTCATTCACGTGATAAACAACGGCGCGTCAGAGGTGGTATCCCCCAGCGGCCGCAGCCTCTTTTTATCAAAAGTCTGGACCCGCGGAAGCTGGGTTGTCGAGATGCCGTACAATGAAAAGAGCGGCGGCAGCTTTTTTTCAGCCCACCCAAATCTGTTTCTGAACCTGGTGCGGTTTTCTTTCCTGCTCTTTTTCCTCTACCTGTTCCGGTATCGCCGGTCTCTAAAAGAAAAGCGGCCGAAAAAGACAAAAAAACATGCCAGACGAAAATAGGCCCCGAAAGGATCAGACAGGGCCAGGCAGAATCAGGAAAGAATGCCCCTCCTGCTGACCCTGTAAATCTGCGCCCCATTCACATTTACTGAATCCCTGCCTTTGCCTTTGACAGTCTGCCGATAACCGGCGCGACCAGGCTGCCGATGTAAAGATAATCCTCTGTTTCAGTAATGCTGGTGTTAATGGGATAAGCCCCATCCGGGTCATGCATGTTTTCAAGCACATTGCCGGAACCGTCAATCGCAATAATATGGCCGTAGGGCTGCGCCGTGGGCTGCATGAACGCGGGCAGGCGCATGATCACCTTGCGCATGAAGGGTTTTCCCGAAAGATTATCAATCAGCGGGTTCCGGGGTGACACAAAGGCGACCCAGTAGCGGCCGTTCAGCCCGGTGGATATGTTGTCTGGAAAGGACGGCAGATTTTCAATCAAGGGTTCAGTCTGCCCCTTTTTGGGCCCGGAAATCCAATAGCGTGTCACCCGGTAGGCGCCTGTTTCATTTACAAGGACATAGGTCTGATCGTGGCTGACGGCAACGCCGTTGGCAAAATGGAGGCCATCCACTGCTGTCGTGGCCTTTCCGGTGGCAGGATCATATACCAGAAGCCTTCCATGCCCCCCGTGCTCCATGAGATCGAGAATACCTGCGGCCAGTGTATCGCCCACCGCTTTTGCACTGAACTTTGTGGAGGCGTCCGAGAAGTAGATCTTGCCGTCTTTGGCCACATCCACGTCATCCGCATACCCAATCGGAATACCGTCGGCCATGGTGGCCAGCTCGGAGACCTTGCCGTCCGGCGTGATGGACAACAACCCCCTGTAAACGTCTGCAACGATCAGGTTCCCGTGATTATCAAAATCAATCCCCAGGGGCCGGCCGCCTGTTTTCACCCAGGCTACCGGGTTCGACCCGTCGGCCTCAAGCCGGACAATCACCCCCTCATGGGTTGCCGCATAAATGCGCCCTTCCCTGTCCAGTGCGATGTCTTCCGGCCCATGATAATCGCCCATGGGAAGTGTCTCCATGCCCTTGAGACGGGTATTCGGTTCGAACGGGCCCGTGTAGCCCGGGTTTGGCGGCGCTTCCCAGGCAACAGGATCCACCGGTACCGGCCAGGTCAAAAAATAGAGAACAATGACACCCACAAGAACGATCACCCCTGTCGCAATCTTTTTAGCCATGACTTCCCTCCTTGTTTTGGGTTATTCGGTATATGCATCCGCGGCGTCAAGCGCCTTATCCATTTTTTCAATGCCTTCATCTATTTCATCCTTTGTGATACAGAGCGGCGGCGCCAGGCCAATGACATTGCCCGGGCTGGCGGTCATTGTCATCATATTCATCTCCGCGAGTCTCTTCCCGACCTCCAGCTTTGGATTGGTGCCAGGAAGAATTTTTGCGCCAGCAGGCATGATGGGTTCCCGTGTTTTCTTATTTTTGACCAGCTCCAGCCCCACAAACAGGCCAATGCCCCTTACATCTCCCACACTGGG
>JAUXCK010000304.1 GCA_030618925.1 Desulfobacteraceae bacterium | reverse complement strand
GGTCATACATGTCAGCAGCTATACCCATGCTTTGCAGGATAGGATTTGTCAAACTCTGGAATTGCACGATAAGGTAATGATCATCTATGACAAAAGCATGGAAGACACCATAACTGCCCTGGGAGGTCTTGATGTTCATTTCCTCAGGCATGAGAAAGAATATGAAAAAGGTGTCGCGATTCAAGCAGCAGCCCGGAGAGCGCTTGACCTGGGAATGACCCATATTATAAATATTGATGCCGACAGTGGATACGATCCTGTTAATATTTCCCGGTTTGTTCAGGCCATTGAACAGGATCCAGATATTATTCTAATCGGCAGGCGGGATTTTAAAACCCGCATTGTTTCCGGGTTTGGCCGGATGTTATGCAATTTTTGGTTCCGGCTTCAGACCGGCAGGGCCATAAAGGACGTCCAAAGTCATTTTCGTGCCTACCCGCTTATCATTTTTGATATTTTGAAATTTAAGGAAAAACGGAGCTCTTTTGAAACAGAAGTCCTGGTAAAATCTGTTTGGGCAGGCATGGATTTTAAAGAGATCGACGTTGCTTTCAGCGACCCGGTCGGCGTTGGAAAGAAGCCCTTTTTTCAACGCTTCATAGATGGCCTTCAGATCAGTTTGCTCAATATTAAACTTGCAATGAGATCCATTGCACCGGTTCCGCACAGAAAGATAATTGCCGGCGAAAAAACCAATGAAAAAATCAGCGTGTTTAACCTTTTTGGATCGATTAAAGCATTGTTGACGGAAAACAGCTCCCCGGGTCAACTTGCCATTGCCGGTGCAATGGGGATGTTTCTGGGAGTACTGCCTTTAATCGGGTTTCACACCATTGCCATTCTTTTTACGGCGTCATTTTTCAGGTTAAACAAGGTAATGGCGATCAGCACCAGCCAGCTGTGCACCCCGCCGCTTGTACCGGCAATATGCATTGAACTCGGGTATTTTTTTCGAAACGGCAGATTCTTAACGGAATTTTCCCTGGAAACGATTGGTTACCAGGGCCTGGACCGCCTGTGGGAATGGCTCATTGGTTCACTACTGCTCGCCCCTGCCCTGGCGTTTGTGGTCGGTGCAATCATTTTTTTCACAGCGGTTTTTATCAGATTAAAAATGAATCGGGTTTAATTCATTTTTTGATTTTATCAAATAAAAATACAAACTATTTCCGGATTATTTTTTGGGGGTATGATCTGTCCCGCAATATTCATCCCTTAAAATTTTTCTCAGGGGTTTTCCAACCCGATTGTAGGGTATCTCTTCCCTCTGCATGATTATCCTCGGAACTTTGAATTCGGGAAGGTGTTCGCGGCAGTGATCCAAAAGATTTTTCCGATCGAAATTTTCCCTTTCATTCATAACAACATAAGCCACAATCGATTCTCCCCGAATCCGGTCAGGGGCGCCTATAACGGCCACATCTTTTACCTTGGCGTGTCTGATGAGTACTTTTTCGACATCACTGGGATATACATTGAACCCGCTTGTTATGATAAGATCGTCTTTCCTGTCGAGAATATAAAAAAACCCATTTTTATCCATTTGGGCAAGGTCACCGGTATAAAGCCATCCCCCCCGGAGCACTTTTCCGGTTTTTTTTGGATTTTTCCAGTATCCCTGCATGATTTGGGGCCCTTTGATGATGAGTTCGCCTATCTCTCCTGGCGGGCAATCTTTTTTACCTGTCTTGATATCTACGATTTTGGCATCTGTATCTGGAAGGGGCAGACCTATGCTTCCTTGGGCTGCCTCGCCCTGGAATGGGGAAATATGTGTCGCCGAGGATGCTTCGGACAAACCATATGATGCAGCGATTTTTTTCCCTGTCAGCTTTTCATATTTTTCCTGAACCCATACCGGGAGAGGGGCCCCGCCCCCACTTGCAATTTCGATTGAGGAAAGAGAGTACTTTGCCGCCTCGGGGTGAGAGACCAGGGCAGCAAACAGGGCAGGAACTGCCGGGAACGAAATGGGTCGATAGTCCTTAACCATTTTTAAGAGATCAATAATGGAAGACCAATCGAACATGGGAAGGAGGATCATTCTGTATCCTTTAAACACGGAGAGGTGTAAGCAGATGGTCATACCAAAAACGTGAAAAAAAGGAATAATACAGATAACTGCCGAATTTCCCCTGGTTGAAACCCGGTCCCAACTGTTCACCTGAATAATGTTTGATACGATATTCCTGTGTGTAAGAACCGCAGCCTTCGGGGTACCTGTTGACCCGCTGGTATATTGCAAAACGGCGATGTCATGACTGGAACACGCAAGGGGGAAGTTTTCTTTTGAATTGGCCTCAACAAGGGCATTGAATGGTTCAAGCGCCGGGCTTCCCTTCTCAAGCTCAATTTTTTTCTCTAAGCCATACGCCGAATGAAAAATAATTTTTTCCACACCGGTTTTTTTAATTATCCCGAGCACGTTTTTTAGAAAAATATCCAGCGTAATAACAATTTTCGAATCAGAGTCATTAATAAATGTAACCAATTCATCGCCATGGCTCATTACATTGATATCCACCACTATTGCACCTATTTTCAGGATAGCATAGCTGGCAATAACATATGTGGGGGAATTGGGAAGAATAATAGAAACCCGGTCACCTTTTTTAACACCCATTGACTTAAGCGCCCGGGCGAGGCCATTTACTTTTTCATTGATTTCCCGATAGGTGATATCGATGTCATTGAATGTTGTCGCGATGTCGTTTGGCTGATCAGCGGCTGTTCTAATCAGAAACCCGGGGAGTGACGTGTCAGGATAATCTAACGTGGCCGGGACGTCTTTGTCGTAATTTTTTAACCAGGGGCGGTTCATAATGAAAAATTTCCATATGAAATACTTTTTTGGCTGTTTTTCAGCCTTTTTCCGGACTCTGCCGCATGGCCTCGATCAGATGAATGGTGACCAGCGCGCTAAACCGAAAAAAGATGATCAAAAACCCCATAGACCATCTCGGTGACCGCCTGGTTGCCCTCAAGGCTCCCGGCAACCCCGTAAATAGCAGTCGTATCGGCAACCGTGCCGGCCTTTGTTCTGGCATATGCGACCCCTTCACGCAGGTCTTTGGTCCACTCATCGGCAATGCCCGGGACAAACGTCTGGGGCATGGTCACACAGAAATGCATGGCCGGTGGAAGCTGCAGGCAGTTGAAACGCCACCCCCTGGTTTTCATGAAGTCGTTTACATGAAAGACATCCACTTCCTCTGACCGGAAGGTAACGACAAAAGTCGGATCTCCGATGAGCAGAAGCTCGGGGATGGACTCAACTCCCTTTATCATGGCATCGGCCACGCCCATGAGTGCCCTGGCGGTTTCGAGGTACCCCTCCTTGCCCAGGTAGAGCATGGACGCCCACGTGGCTGCCGTCAAGCCGCCGGATCGGCTGCCCGCTCCGGTGGGGGATGCATACATGCCGCCCGGCCAGTCCGGGACACTGAAGTATTGATGGCGCCTGAGGTCGTTATTGCGGTAAAGCACCACCGATGTGCCTTTCAATGCGAACCCGTATTTATGGGTATCCGCCGATATGGAAGTCACCCCCGGCAACCGGAAATCAAAGGTCGGGATATTGCGGCCAAGCTTCTCAAACCAGGGCAGAATAAAACCGCCCAGACAGCCGTCCACATGAAGTCCGATCTTGTGATGGAGAGCAATATCCGATAACGCGTCGATGGGATCGATGAGACCATAGGGGTAATTCCCGGCACTGCCCACCAGGGCGATGGTGTTTTTATTGATTTTTGCTGAAACAGCTTCAGGATCCACCCGAAAGTCGGGCTCCGACACCGGTATGTGAACCATGTTGATGCCGAAATACGTTCCCGATTTATCGAATGCAGGGTGGGCTGTATTGGGCATAATGATCTCGGGCGCATCAATGCCCTTTTCTGCTTTTGCCCAGTCGCGATACGTTTTTATGGCCATCATGATGCTTTCGCTGCCGCCGGACGTCATGGTGCCGCAGACCTCATCCGCCGGGTTGTGCGCCTTCACCGCATCGCAATTCAGCATTTTTGCCGTCATGGAAATGATTTCGCTTTCCATCTTGAACATGCTCGGGCAGAGATCGAACTGGAGCGTGTTCACATGGGAAAAGAGTGAAAATGTTTTGTTCAGGTATTCCCGATGGGCATCGCCTGCGTGATAAAACGTACCGGACACCTTTCCGGTTGTCCATTTTGCATTTTCTTCTTCTGCCATGAGGGACAATTCATTTAAGATATCCTCTTTGCCGCGCCCTTTTTCAGGTAATTCAGGATAGCTTTGAAAACGTCCTTTGTAAGGTTTGAAAGAGTCTGTCTCCTGCTCATTACGGGTTTGATCCGGCATGGCGCCTCCTGTCCAATAGGGTTTGCTGAAACGGGGTTATGCTTAGATAGTGTCCATT
>JAUXCK010000215.1 GCA_030618925.1 Desulfobacteraceae bacterium | reverse complement strand
TGTTGAAAACGCCGCCGACATAGCGGGGCTCGTTGATACCGGTCTGAATCGATAATACACAAGGCATCTGGATCTCATTCATTTCCACGTTACCGCCTTCGATCTCCCGCCCGACTTTAAGTTTGCTATCGTCGAGCACTTCGATGGAATTAACCAGGGATGCGTACGGCAGATCCATCATTGCCGCCATCATGCCGCCGACCTGACCCGCACCGTCATCAGCCAGGGCACCTGTCATGATCAGATCGTAATTGCCTTTTTCAGCCGCTGCCTTTAAAATTGTGGCCAGGCCCTTCCCGTCAGAGTTCTCAAAAGCGCTATCTGTAAGAAGGATACCATCGTTGGCGCCCATGGCCATCTCCCTTCTGACAACCTCTTCTGATTCCTCATCACCGATGGACACAACCGTCACATTACCACCAGCCTTGTCGACAATCTGAATGGCCTCTTCAACCGCATAATTATCCCATTCGTTTACTGAATAGACCAGGTCGCCACGATCAACATCTGTGCCGGCACTGTTGACCTCGATCTCATTTTCCGAGGTATCCGGAACCCGCTTTACACAAACCAAAATTTCCATAACCATCCTCCTGCGTTTGTTATTTTGTAACCAAGTTTGATGGCTTCGCAAAAAGTCCAATTCTTGAACTTTTTTCTTTACCATCTCAAAATTTAACTTTTTATAAAATCGTCACCTTAGTAAACATCCAACATCCAGCGTTGGAAGTTGAATCTTCGATGTTCATCAGTGTTCTTCTTTGTTATCTGATAATGTGGCGATCTAATAATTCCGACAGATCAATGGCTTCCATTTTCCCTTCCATCCCGGCGACCTTTATGGCATCTTCCATATTCACAAGACAGAACGGACAACCCGTTACGATCACATTGGCCCCGACATCCGCCGCCATCCTTACCCTTAGCACCCCCATCCGTTCTTCTTCTTCGGGCTCGTAAAAAAGCATCAGCCCACCGCCGCCGCAGCAGAAAGATCGATCCCGGCATTTGAGCATGTCCACCCTTTTTATCCCTTCGATCGCGTCAATGGCTTCCCTGGGCTCTTCATAAATGCCGTTATGCCGGCCAAGGTAGCAGGGATCATGATAGGTGTAGACCCTGGATTCATCTTCAACCTTCTTCAAACGCAGCCGCCCTGACTTTGCAGCCCTTGCAATGGTCTGGCTGATATGCTCCACAGGCGGAAGGCCGGTGTAATCATGAACCAGGGCATTATATGCATGGGGATCGGCAGTCACAATTTTTTCAACGCCCGAGGCAAGGATCGCTTCTGTATTCTGATCCTTTAAGTCCTGAAACAACATTTCTTCGCCAAACCGTCTGACCTCATTTCCGCTGTCTTTTTCGGCCTTGCCAAGAATTCCGAAATCAAGACCCGCAGCTGTCAGGACTCTCGCAGTGGCCTGGGCAATTTCCTGCATCCGGTCATCAAAGGAACTGATGCTGTCGACAAAATAGAGTGTCACAGCCGTTTCTTTCTTTTCAAGAATCTTAACACTGCATGTTTCTGCAAATTCCTTGTCCTTTGCCCAGTCCGCACGCTTCTTTTCCATTTTCCCCCAGGGGTTGCCCCTTTTTTCCAAAGCGCTGAGGGGTTTCTGCAAGGATTGGGGGACCATTCCTTCATCCACCATACCGCGTCTTAAATCAACTATTTTATCAATATACTCGATGCCCAGAGGGCACTCCTGTTCACAGGCACCGCAGGTTGTACAGGACCAGATCTCATCTTCTTCATAGATATCGCCTATCAGCAGTTCGCTTTTCTTGAAATCTCCCCGTAAGGGAAAATTCTCAAACATTTTATCACGGGCCTTAATGGTAATGAATCGGGGCGACAGGGGTCGTTTCACGGCATTTGCCGGACACTGGTCAGAACACCTGCCGCAATCTGCACACGAATAAAAATCAAGCATGTGCTTCCAGGTAAAATCTTCGAGTTTCTTGACGCCGAATGATTCGAGATCATCCAGCTGCTCATCCGTGACCCCATGACGAACAGGTTTGACGTTTCCTTTTTCCACACGCATAAAAAAGACATTGAAAATTGATGTGAGGACATGGAAATGTTTGCCAAGGGGCAAAAAGCATAGAAAAAAGAAAAAAGAAATGTCATGGAGGTAATAGCTGAAAATATGCAGCGTCTGGAGGGTGCTGACCGATGTGTTTGTCAGCATATTCTTGAACATCCACACAAGGGTTGCGGGTGCAAGGAATTCAGCATGCATCCCTGCCTGAACCTGAGCCGCCGCAAGAGTGGCTTCAAAAAGACTTTCGGTGATCATCAAAGTTGCAATAATACCCAAAACAAATACAGCTTCACCGGTGTGATCATGACCGTATTTTTTCGGCACATCATACCGTTCCGGACGAAATACCCCCCGCCGGACAGCTGCTATAATACAGGCAATCAACACCCATGTGGCGGCATAGTCTTTAATAACAGCATAAATCTGACCAAGCACCCCGCCCAGGCCCGGCACAACAAAATCCGCCTTGATGCCGATGATGACCAGGGCATTCGTCCGGATGAGCAGGGTCAGGAAACCGAAAAAAATCAATATATGCAGTACACCTGCCGTCATATATCTCGGCTGACGCCACTGGGCCAGCCAGATTTTAATCACATTGATAACCCGTTCCGGAATGTTATCAAAGCGGGTGTCCGGAGCCGCGGTGACAAGCGGTGCCGCCCGTTTTGCCATGATATAAACAAAAAGCGCCGCTCCAACAACCGGTATCAGCACCGAAAAAATAATGGTTGGAATTCCCAAAACAGAAAAATTTGCCGGAGAGATTAAAACAGGTTCCATCTTTTCTTTTTCCTTGTCACTTTAATTCGTGCCAATCCATAAGTGCTTATTTTTTATCATCTTTTATTGTTGGATGGCCACAAACAAATTCATATGGAGAAGTTCCCAAAGCCAGGACGCTGCCGATCATAACAACAAATAGTCGATTAATGTAATAAATTCAAAATGGTTCGTCAAGAAAAAAACCGGTACTACCCGCCAAAAGACGCTTCATCGATTTCAATGGGAGCGGCATTGGTATTCAGTACGGCTTCCATTTTGCCTGCCGTGACCGGCAGAATAGAACTGGTAAAAAACTCAATCGACTTGACTTGACCGTCATAAAATGCCGCATCCTTGTTCTTCTTCTCCAGCTGGGGCGCTGCAATTGAGGCCCGCCACAGCAGCATCCAGGCCATGACCACATCTCCGGTCACTTCCATAAACGGATAGGCAGACGCAAAGGCGCTGAGCACTTTTTCCGACATGGCGGTTTTTCCCAGGTGAGCGGCCACTTCTCCCAGTTTGTTCAGGGCGGTTTCCACCTTTTCGGCAAACCCGGCCAGCCCAGGAATCTCTTTTGCTGATGCGATGGTCTTCTGGATTTCTCCAAAAAGATCCATGACCAGTTTTCCCCCTTTCAGGGCCAGCTTCCTGCCAAGAAGGTCCATGGCCTGAATACCATTTGTCCCCTCATAAATCATGGTGATCCGGCAATCCCGCATCAGCTGTTCCAGGGGATATTCCTTGATGTACCCGTAACCGCCATAAACCTGCATGCCGTGGCCGCAGACTTCGAAAGATTTGTCTGTCACGTACCCTTTGGCAATGGGTGTCAGCATATCGACCAGGTTATGATACTTTTCCTTTTCTTCAGGGTCGTCAACCACACCGGCCAGATCATCACAAAATCCCACGTAATAAAGAAGGCTCCGCATCCCTTCAACATACACTTTCATTGTAAGGAGCTGGCGCCGTATATCAGGATGCTGAATAATGGGAACCGGGAGAGCATCCTTATTCCCCATTTGAAGCAGATGCCTTCCCTGCTCCCTTTCTTTTGCATAATTAACTGCATACAGGTAGGCGGCTGTTGCACAGGAAAATCCTTGAAGACCCACCAGAAGACGCGCCTCATTCATCATCAGAAACATCTCGCGCATCCCCTTGTTCTCTTCACCCAATAACGTGCCGATGCACTCTTCTTTGCCGCCCAGTGTGAGGGAACAGGTGCTGTTGCCGTGAATCCCCATCTTTTCCTCAAGGCCGGTACACACCACGTCATTGAAATCCCCCAGGCTGCCATCGTCATTGACTCTGTATTTGGGAACGATAAACAGTGAAATCCCTTTGGTACCTGCCGGTGCACCCTCTATCCTGGCCAGAACCGGATGAATAATGTTTTCCGACAGATCATGATCCCCACTTGAAATAAAAATCTTGGAACCGGTTATAGAA
Source organism: Desulfobacteraceae bacterium (assembly GCA_030618925.1). GTDB lineage: Bacteria > Desulfobacterota > Desulfobacteria > Desulfobacterales > SURF-7 > JAUXCK01. Next base: position 1,340 of record JAUXCK010000215.1, on the reverse strand, counting down.
TAGGTGCCGTCTTCATTCTTTTTTGCAGTGGTTGTGAGCGCACCGACATCGGAGCCGGCTTCAGGTTCTGTCAGGAGCATGGTTCCGGTCCATTCACCGGTATACATTTTATTAAGAAACAGCGCTTTCTGTTTTTCACTGCCAAAGGTTTCCACCAGCCTTCCCGCCCCGTGGGAAAGGCCGGCGTACATCATAAATGCAAAATTGGCGCCCACAAGATAGTCATTGGCTGCCATGGCAAGCAGTCTCGGCATACCCTGGCCGCCATGTTCGAGTGCTTCCGGCATGGCCAGCCACTCACCTTCCTTTAAAAGCGCCCAGGCCCTGTGAAATGCCTCAGGGACGGTGACTTGCCCTTTATCCAGCAGGGTCCCCTCCTCATCCCCTATTTTACGGGTGGGAAGAATCTCTTTTACAGCCAGATTCCGTGCCTCCGTGACAATGAGATCCACGGTCTTTTTGTTAAAATCCGCAAATTTTTCATATTTGCTCAGTTCACTGACCTGCAGTTGCTCGTGCAGGACAAAATCCACATCCCTTCGATCAGCAATAAATTGTACCATAATTTAATCCTCCTTATGCTTTTTTTCCTAACACCCGCATAATGCCCCTACTGCCCTGCCATGGCACTTCGGCTGCCGATTCCTCTTAAAAGCAGATCCACCAGCGGATCCGCCATTGAAGACAGCTCGTATTTGCCTCCCGCATTCACCCAGGCGTTAATTACTTCATCAACTGACCCCAAAACAAAGCGTTTCACCAGACTGAAATACAAATCCTTACGAAACACCCCCTCAACCTGACCTTGTTCTATGATTTCACCGACAATGCCCAGGTAGGTCTTGGTCAAATTATTCACACGATTTTCAAGATACCGGCCCTTTCGGGCTTCAGCCTGGAAAACCACCGCCATGTTGGGGTCCTTTTGAAATTCCCGGAGATGACTGTGAATCAGATTTTCAAGCCTGCTCCCGGCATCATTCGCCTCATTGACATCTTTCCTGAACCTGTCCAGCACGCGCGCACTTTTAAAATTAAAGAACTGCAGAAGAATATCATCCTTGCTCTTGAAATAGAGATAGATGGTGCCATCGGCAACACCCGCCTCTTTGGCGATTTGCGATATTGTCGAGTGAAAAAATCCTTCTTCTGCAAACACTTTGATCGCAGCATTAAGAATTCGGTGATATTTATCTTTCTTACCTTTTACAGGGATATCCTTATCGGGTTTATCCTTTTGAGGCTTGTCTTTTTTGTCCAAATTCTGCGGCATGGTATATTTCCTAAATGAATGTAGATTCATATATCAGACCCGGAATTTAAAAGTCAATAGAAAGTTT
>JAUXCK010000201.1 GCA_030618925.1 Desulfobacteraceae bacterium | reverse complement strand
TTAATATCGTACTGGGTCTATAATTTTTAGGTTCCATAAAATTTGAGTCAATATTAAAATCTAGATCATCTCCCGTATCCGGAACGGAATTTAAATTGTTTTTAAATTCAAATAATTTTGATGTATTGACCTGAGGCGAAGAATTCAAATAGGCAATGCAAGAATTCATATTAACATTATATATTTGGGAGATATTTTTTAACATCTACATGCATCAACATTTCATTCACTTTCGAACTTTACTCATGTATACACGAAATGGTTTTGTGTCAACAAAAAAAATTTATAACTTGATCCAATCAAAAAACTATACTCCCGACAAAATCCCCCCACTCGATTCCCCTGCTCCGTACAGGTCTCAAAGGACGTTAAGACATTAATTTTTCTCGCCTTGACAGAACTTTTTTTAAAGCCTTTACCAACACACTTTATCCTGATAATGTACTGAGGCTTTTTTATTATTATGGATGGAAACCAACTCACTTACAGGAGGGTCACACATGATCGGGAAAAAAATGATCTCCACACTAGCGCTTTTCACATTCATTAGTTTTGCTTTTACGGGTCTTGCCCATGCCGCTGAAATCGGTCAGGATTTGAAAAATATTCAGCTCCTGGATATGAAAAAGAATCCTGTTCAACTTCCCTATTTCGGGGAAAAAGTACTTTATATGGTTTATGCAGATGTGGGTGTTCCCAAAAAGGGACCTGAGGTTCCCGTCACTGATGCAGTTAGACAAGCGGCCATAGATAAAAAGTTTGATCCGAATGTATTTATAGCAATGGGCATCGTCAACATGAAAGACTCATGGCTCCCGAATTTTCTGATAAAAAAAGGTGTTGAGGGAAAAATAAAAGAAAATGAGGAGAACGGGATTCCCTATGATCGCGCCCCGATATTTATGGATTTTGAGCACGTCCTGAGGGATGAATGGCAGATTGGTGATTGTAACAATGTGATTGTTTTACTGATCGTGGGGAAAGACAAGAAACTTAAATATGTTGCTAAAATAAAATCGCCGGAAGAGGGAGAGGCCGAAAAAGAGAAAATTGTGAATATCATCATTGCCGAATCCAAGAAATAAGCCAAATCCAAAAAATAAGATGGGAGCGGCAGCACGCTGCTCCCATTTTTTTTAAATTCATCCTGTCACTCAGCGGAAGCCAACATCAAAATAACACTAAAAGTTGTTTTATTTCGTTGACACAACGAAATATCGTTGGTAATAACACATTTCAAACCCGGTTTGGGGTCCCTTCCCGCCGGGATGCTGCTATAATTTTTGTATTGATGATGGGGTGTGAGTTATGAAGACCGACAAAAAGGCGTTTACTTCTTTTCCCGATTTGAGGCACCGTGTGCTGGTGCCGGCATCTTTGTTCGAGGGCCCCTTTTCCATTGACTGGCTCATAGAGCTGTCCGAAGAATCAAAAGTCAAAAATATTCTGGCCGTCATCGAGGGTGGCGTCAAACAGGGTCTGTTAACCAAAAAAAAAGACAGCTCATTTGGGTTTAAAAATAAAAAAGAAAAAAAGCAATTCCAATCCTGTTTGAAACCGGTTGAAAAAAAACAGCTGGACCGGAAATTGATCGACATTCTTTTACGGGAGGCGATGAATGACGATCTTGCGGCAAAAACCGTGTCAAACCATCTTCTCCATATTGTCAACGATACAAAGGGGTGCCATTTTCTATTGAATGCCGGTGATATGCATCGAAAAGCATATCGGTATAAGAAAGCACTGCAATGCTATAAAAAAATCATCCAGGATCTCAAGAACTCTGATGAAGATGAAGCGAACCGTCTTATCGCTGAAGCGGCCATCGGATATTCAAGGATTTCCGATGCAGAGCCTGATACCAAAAAAGTGGCGGCAGCCCTGAAATATGCAATCAAAAGGGTACCAAAACCGAGCGACAATAAAATTCTGGCTCTTTTGAAAATGCACCTGGCAAAGACGGAATTGCTGCTGTCTAATTTCAGTGCTGCATTTCAGCATTTTGAGCACGGGCAGACGCTTGTCAAAGATATCGAGGACCCCTGGTTAAAACGATCCGCCACCTCTTTCATGGGCCTGTTCCTGTTCCACCAGGGCCGTTATAAAGAGATTGTCCAAAATTATGAGGAATCCTTGCCGGATGTGGGGGGCTATCCCAAAACAAGGCTCACCGTCATGGACGCCTGTTGTACCGGCATATCTTATCTGTTTTGCGGGGAGATAAGTCAAGGCATTGGCATGCTGGATGCGCTCTATAACCACTACCACTATAAAGGGGACACATATATTGAAAGCATGCTGGCCGTTGGCATGGGGATTACACTGTCTCTAAAGAACCCTAACGATAAGGCCTTTGAGTTTTTAGCGGAAGCAACCCAAAAGGCGACCGAAGCACCCAATTATCTTGTCCTGGGTAACAGCCTTTCAATATTGGCCATCTGGCATAACCTGAAGGGGGATACAGACAAAGCCGTTGCTTGCATAAAGAAATGCATTCAATTGAGCCTGAAGATGAATTTAGATATGAATATTTTTTCCGGGTTAATCGATGTCTGCTGTATGATGGAACAGGGAGAGTTTCCTCATGTGCCCGACTTTCCACGGGACACCCTCATAAAAAAGGCCTTCAGGGGAAAGCAGATAGCCTCAAAGGGTGCTGCCTATCGCTATCAGGCGCTGGTTCAAAGACGTGGCGGTGAACCCCGTAAAAAGGTCATCCGGTCACTTATGTTGTCTTAAAAGTGGATCGAAATAAGCGGTTTCCAAATGGAGGCTGCCTATACAAGAATAGAACTGATCAGAGAGTATTTATCGCTCGGACATAACGATAAAGCCGCAGAGATAATGAAAGGACTTTTGCCCTCATTTAATGCCTTTGGAGAATATTTGATACCGGACAACCTGAAATATTTATATAAGGAACTCATTGACGAAAAAAGCCTTTTAAAGGAAATAATGAAACTGGGCCAGGATCTGGTGACGATTCGAGACAATAAGGAACTGGTCCGACTCATCGTGTCTACGGCAAACCGGATCACAGGGGCGGAGCGCGGGGCGATATTCCTGCTTGAAAAAAACAAAGGCTCCGTTAATCCGATTTTGAGGGCGGCACGAAATATGGCCATAGAAGATATTTCTCATCCAAGCTTTGACGATTCCATGCGAATGATTAAGGAGACGGTTGCCACCGAGGAAGGCCGGGTACAAACAAACAATTCCACTGTGACCCCACATACACGCCAAGACAGTCATGTTCGCGACCGTATCTGTGTCCCCATGAAGATCAGGAACGAGGTTGTCGGCGTACTATATCATGACAATCGAATTTTCAGGAGCACATTTAAAGAGACGGATCTCGAAATCCTATCCTATTTCGCGTCCCAGGCTGCTATCGCCATGGATAATGCCAGGGCCTATGAAGAGATTCAGGCACTTAATGAGACGCTTAGCCTGGAAAATAAATACTACGAGGAACAACAGATTGAAAATTTCCACTTTGATGAGATCATCGGCAAAAGCCCGGTGATCAAAGAGGTCCTTTCAAAGGTCATGCAGGTAGCAGACACTGATTCAAGCATTTTGCTCCTGGGTGAAACCGGCGTCGGAAAAGAATTGGTGGCAAGAGCGATCCACCAAAACAGCAGTCGAAAGAAAAAACCTTTTATTCGCGTTAACTGCAGTGCATTTCCTGAAACGCTTATTGCCAGTGAATTGTTCGGGCATGAAAAAGGGGCATTTACAGGGGCCACAGAAAGGCGAATCGGTCGATTTGAACTGGCCAACAAAAGCACTATTTTTCTTGATGAGATTGGCGGTATTTCACCTGAGGTTCAGATGCGCCTTCTCAGGGTGATACAATTCAAAGAGTTTGATCGATTAGGGGGCAGAGAAACGATTCCATCGGACTTTCGCCTTGTCGCCGCTACCAACCGCAATCTTTATGAAGCTGTTAAGGCAAAGACATTCCGTGAGGATTTATATTACCGGCTGAATGTTTTTCCAATTTACATTCCCCCGTTAAGAGATCGAAAAGAGGATATCCCCCTGCTGGCCTATTATTTTTTGAAAAAAATTACAACCAGATTCAGGAAGACCATTACAAAAATATCGGAACTGGAAATGACCCGGCTGATGAATTACGACTGGCCGGGCAATGTCCGCGAACTGGAAAACGTCATCGAAAGAGGTGTCATTTTAAGCGCCGGCCCACGGTTTAAGATGCCGGAGTTGCGCCCTGGATATATCGAGCCTGACACGCAAAATAAAATAAGAACCTACAGAGAAATGGAAGTTAAGCATATTCACTGGGTGCTGAAAGCATCCGGCGGAAAAATTAGAGGAAACGGAGGTGCCGCCGAAATACTCGATATGAATCCCAACACGTTATATAGCAAAATGAAAAAACTGGGTATTCAAAAACCGAAACCCGAACAAATCTCATCTGGCTCAAAAAAATATCCCGCCTGATGCCAATTTCAAACGACGCACTATCAAACGACATAAGAGAAAAAATCAAATGAAAACCGACCATGAAGGGCGTCTGCAGAGACCACCGAGTGCTGCAGGAAAAACAATCACACGTTTTCGAGAGGTGCTGTTTCGACATGGTTTATCTGTGCTTGGGCTCACCTTGATTTGCCTGGCTTTCCCACAAATGAGAGTGTCTTTGGCATGGGGATTAGAAAAGTTTTTCCATCATCCACTACCCTATTTTCTGACAGCACTCGGTCTCATATCGTTTTTTATAATATGGTCACTTGTGTCCAACAAAACCTTAGATAGCCGTCAGATCTTATGGATCGTCTATCTACTCGGAATTTCGATTTGTGAAGAGTGGGTATTTCGACTCGCCATTCCGGGTTTCGCGGCGGATTATATCGGGCGCATGCCATCGATTGTCTTAAGTAATTTTGTTTTTGCGGCCATCCATTATTTCACCTTGCGATGGAAGCTTTATTGGTGCATTCTCACTTTCTTTGGCGCAATGGGATTAAGCAAACTCATGGGCTATGATGATTTAATGCTGGTGATTGGCGTACATTGGCTTGTCACCTTCTTAAATACACCCGTACCCGTCGGATCACCCATCAAGTGATGGCAGCGATACGTCCCTGTGTTTCAGTAAGCCGAACGCTAAAGTTGATCCCGCAGTTCCCGTTTCAGCAGCTTTCCGATGAGGCTTTTGGGCAGGCTGTCCACAAAATGAATGGTCGCCGGCACCTTGAATTTTGACACCTTTGTCTTCGTGAATTCAATAATCTCCTCAGCCGTAGCACTCTGATTTTGCTTTAACACCACAAACGCGACAACCTCTTCACCATACACTGGATCTGGTTTCCCCAACACGGCAACTTCCAGAATTGCCGGATACTCATACATCGCATCTTCCAGTTCACAGGGATAGATATTCTCGCCACCACGGATGATCATATCCTTCTTGCGGTCTGAGATAAACAGGTGGCCATCTTCATTCAGGTAGCCGATATCCCCGGTATGCAGCCACCCGTTCAAAAGGGCCTCTGCTGTGGCTTTGGGTCGGTTGAAATACCCTTTCATGATTGACGGGCCTCTGAGCACGATCTCACCTTTTTCACCCGGCGATACCGGATAGTCCCTATCATCGAAAACGGCTATTTCCATTTGAGGAAAAGTTTCTCCTACCGATCCAGGAGGATAGGTTCCTGTAGAAAACGAGGAGGTGGCCAGTCCGCACGATTCAGTTAAGCCGTATAGCTCCGAAATACTTTCAATGCCGGCTGTTTTACAGAACGCCTGGGCGTGCTCGATGGGCAACGCGGATCCGCCTGACACGACTTTCATCAGTGACGTCAAATCATAATTCTTGATATTGG
>JAUXCK010000151.1 GCA_030618925.1 Desulfobacteraceae bacterium | reverse complement strand
TAAAAACGATACCCTGCAGGGCCAGCTTGCTTTGGATTCCAATTCAGGCCGTGCCAGGGGGTGTCGCATCATCAAAAGGATTTTATCAGGAGCAGATCATGAGACCCTATTTTGAAAAAATGAAAGAATTCGGCCGGGAACTGAGAGAAAGCGAGATAAGCAAAACCGAAGAAAATGTCGATCAGATCAGATCGGCAGAGGCTGAAATCGAAGCAGAGGTCGACAAGGTTAAAAACGTCGGGTTTTCTACTGAAAAGATCAATGCCAGGGGCCAGATGACCGTCTGGCAGCGTCTTGAGTACCTTGTTGATCCAGGGACGTGGTGTCCGCTGCACACGCTTTTCAACCCGTCTGATAACACGGAAGGCACAACCAATGTGATTGATGGGCTCGGAAAAATTTCAGGCAAATGGGCCGTTATTATTGGATTTGACAACAAGGTGATGGCCGGTGCCTGGCTCCCTGGACAGTCTGAAAATATTCTCCAGGTGACTGACCTGGCAAAAAGGCTCAACATCCCCCTGGTGTGGCTGGTGAACTGCAGTGGTATCAAGCTGCCCGAACAGGAAAAATTCTATGCCGGCAGACGTGGTGGGGGAACCACGTTTTTCCGGCATGCAGAGCTTGAGCAGCTGGGCATACCCATACTCGCCGGTATTTATGGTACAAATCCTGCGGGTGGCGGGTATCAGTCCATCAGTCCGACTGTGCTCTTTGCCCACAAAAATTGTAATATCGCCGTAGGGGGTGCCGGAATCGTCAGCGGCATGGCGCCCAAAGGGTATTTTGATAATGAAAATGCGGAGATGCTGATTGAAAAAGCCAAGGCGTTGAAGGCCACTCCTCCCGGCAGGGTAGAGGTTCATTATGATGAGACAGGATTTTTCAGGTATGTTTATGAAGAAGAAAGGGGTGTGTTGGACGGGTTAAAGGAATATATGAGCGAAATGCCGTCCTATCATCCAAAATTTTACCGGGTTGCGGAACCCAAAGAATCCAGATTTTTGCCTGATGAGATTTACCGGCTTCTTCCTATTCAATCCAAGAGGGTGTACGATTTTGAAGAAATTCTGGCGCGCCTTGTGGATTCCAGCGAGCATATGGAATTCAGACCCGATTATGGCCCGGAGGTGTATACCGGTTTGTGTAAAGTGGATGGATTTCTTGTGGCCTGCATTGGGAATCGTCAGGGATACCTTGGAGACGGGTATCCGGAGTATGGGGATTACCCGGCCATGGGGGGCAAGCTCTATCGCCAGGGATTGATAAAAATGAATGAATTCGTGACCCTTTGCGGACGGGACAGGATTCCGATTATCTGGTTTCAAGATACCACAGGTATTGATGTAGGAGATGCAGCGGAAAAGGCCGAGCTCCTGGGTCTCGGGCAATCGTTGATTTTCTCAATTCAGCAGACAGAAGTTCCCATGATGCTGGTGGTTCTGAGAAAAGGTACAGCAGCAGCTCATTATGTTATGGGGGGGCCCACGGCAAATCGACACAATGCGTTTACACTCGGGACGGTTGCCACAGAGATCTATGTCATGCACGGGGAGACAGCGGCAGTGGCCACCTATGCCCGAAGGCTGGTGAAAGAAAAAGATGCAGGCCGGCCTTTGGAACCGGTCATTGAGAAAATGAACCGGATGGCCCAGGATTATCATGATAAATCACGTCCGGGATTCTGTGCCAAAAACGGTTTTGTGGATGAAATTATTCAGATACGTGATTTGAGAAAATACATGAAGGCCTTTACAGGTGCTGCCTACCAGAATCCAAAAACAATCTGCCCGCAGCATCACATGATTCTGCCCCGAATCATCAAAGGATAGTGCAATCTCCAGGAGGGCGGTTTATGGCTGACACACCGACATATGACGAGTTTCAAAAGAGAATCGAGGCGCTGGAAAAAGCAGAAACCACACTCAAGAAAAATGAGAAAAAAGTCAAGCAGGCAGGGTTTGAAAAAAGAAAATTGGAGAATCAGCTTCAACAGGTTTATAAAATGGAGGCCATGGATACGTTTGCCGGCGGGATTGCCCACGATTTCAATAATATTCTGGCTGTTATTCTGGGCAATGCCGAAATTGCCATAGACGACGATCCGGACTGGGAACAAGTTCAGTGCAGTCTGCAGGAAATCAGAAAGGTCTGCTTGCGTGCAAAGGCTTTGGTAAAGGGAATTCTCGCTTTCAGCCGTCAGGACAGACAGGCCCTAAAATCAATCAGGATCACTTCAATTATCAAAGAATCCATAAAATTTTTGCGCTCATCGATTCCATCGACCATCGATATTCACCATCAGATTTCAAATCTGTCATTTCCCATTCTGTCTAATCCTGTCCATATCAACCAGGTGATGATGAATCTTTGTGCAAACGCTTTTCAGGCGATGCAGGAAGAAGGGGGTGTTTTAACGATCAGTCTTAATGAGGTAATGGTAGAACAGGATGAAAAAGACCGTTTGCGACGGAATATGAGGCCCGGGCAGTATGCGCACCTGTCCGTGGGTGATACAGGCTGTGGCATGGATCCGAAAATTCAAAAAAGGATTTTTGATCCCTATTTTACCACAAAATCCTCCGGTGAAGGGACGGGCATGGGCCTGGCCCTGGTTCACGGTATCATAAAAAATCATGGCGGCGAAATTTTCGTTAAAAGTGAATTGAACAAAGGAAGTGTGTTTGATGTTTATTTCCCGAGGGCGGAAATAAAACCAGCAGACATGGTTGTGATCCCGTCTGAAACGAGTCCCACAGGCAGCGAGAGGATTTTGTTGATCGATGATGAAGAGCCGGTGATCAGGGTGACCGATAAGATATTAAAGAATCTGGGGTATGATGTCACACCGGTCCAGAACAGTCAGGAGGCCCTGACGCTGTTTCGGTCTGACCCGGATCAATTTGACCTGGTCATTACCGATACCACCATGCCCAAGATGACGGGTGTTGAATTGTCCGAAGCACTGATGACCCTCCGTGCCGACCTGCCGATTATTCTATGCACGGGATATAGTGAAAAGATATCTCAGAAAAAGGCCGATGCCCTGGGGGTTAAAGGGCTTCTTATGAAACCCATTACAAAATCGGAGATGGCAACCATGGTGAGACAGGCCCTGGACACTTCTTAGTGCCTGTTCATTTATGGGCGGGCACTAATTGACAGATAGTTTGCCTGCCTCGATCCCTTCAAGTGTGTCTTTCTTGTCTTCACAACGCTCCGGAATTTCGACGATATTTCTTGGGTCACACGGCAATTCCTTATTGGCTTTTGCCGAGCAGCGGCCAAACCGATAGCCGATGATATAGCACGATTGTGCCTTTATTTCCTGCTGTGAGACCTTATCATCAGATGCTTCTTTCTTTTTCTCTTCCAGCCTGGCTTTAAAATAATCTCTTTTTTCTCCGTATACTTTATGGTCGGGATTCATTTTAGCAAGTTTTCGATATATTTCATAATTTTCCATATAGTTGTGGATTGGAATTGTTTTGGCCTGGAGAAGCAGCTCTTTTTCTCTCTTCTTTTGTTTCTGTAGTTTTGTTTTGTACAGGTCTCTCTTTGTTCGATACAACCGGCTGTTCGGGTTTAACTGGACAAGTTGTTTATACATTTTATAGTTTGTATTCACATCACTGGCTGGAATTTTTATGACCCGCGCATAGAGTTCTTTTTCTTTCTTTTTGTTTTTCGCCGTCAGGGTCTTTTTTGTTTTTTGTTTTTTAACTTCCTCCATCATCTCGTGCCCAACGGCAATGACACGGTTTTTATGAAAAAAGACGGGCTCACACACGCCCCGTGTAATGGCCTCGTCAGGGTTGCTCTGGAGGGAGTAATAATAAATAAATTTTCCATCTTCCCAATTGTCTTCAATATCAGGGTTCCCGGCGATTGCTTTGACCTCATCCCTGTCCATCCCGATCATGATCCGGTTCTGCAGTGCTTCTTTTTTCTTGATTTTATTCCCAATTCCACCGCAGTTACAGAGAAGAAATACCATGGCCATGAGCGCGATTTTTTTTTGAATACCCATACATTGCTCCTAAAAGCTGATTTAACATACCAAAAGGCTTGATCATTTGGTTTAAATTATAAAATATCGTCACTGATCTGTCAATTGGGATTTTTGGATTGCTTTTTTTAAACAGCTGACCCTATAGGGGGTGGGCCGGGGAACGGTCCTCGCAGGATGGATGACCTGAACTTATTGCATGGTTTTTGGTGTTGGCTGAACAGAAGCAATATGATATGAAATAATTAAAAGGGCATTCCGATTAGTAACTTATTAAATATACAGACAATTTGTTCATTCCGGCCTGTCGCGCCATGGATCCCCCCGGAGTCCACGAGATATCTGGCCAGGGCCAGGGGTTGGAAAGGGCCAATGCGGAGGAACCCATGTCCATGCTGGAGCAGGTGAATATTAAACCCGATCCTGATTTCAACGAATTTTTAAAGATTTTGCAGGGAGAGGAATCGGATCGATTAAGGTTTTATGATTTTTTTGCTGATAAACCCATAAAAGATAGGATCGTGGGGAAACCGACCCTTTTTTCATTTCTTCTTCCCCTGGGCAGTGAATCCATGGAGACGCTCATCAAAAACGATATCGAATTCTGGTATTCTCTGGGCTATGATTACATGCCGACAGCGCCCCTGTCTGGCGGATTTTTCAATCCAGAGGTAGTTGAGGACACGGCAGGATTGTCTAAGGGCCCCAGATGGTGGCTCACAGAAAAATCCATGCGTCGTGTGACGAACCGCGAGGAGTTCGAGGCGTTTGAATGGCCTTCCATTGACCGGATCGATTTTTCCTATTTTGATTTGGTGCCTGAATTTTTGCCCCAGGGCATGAAAGTGATCGGCCAGGGGAGTGGTATCCTTGAAGGCGTCATGTGGATGATGAGTCATACCGGCCTGGCCTATGCCATGGCAGATGATCCGGAACTCGTCCAAATGATATTCGACAGGGTGGGAGAATTTTCAGTTGCCTTTGTGGAGCGAATGGCCCGGCGTGATTTTGTCGGGGCGATTCAGTTTGGGGATGATATGGGATTTAAAACCGGAACCTTGATTTCTCCGCGCGATCTTCGCAAATATGCGTTCCCCTGGCATAAAAAAGCGGTGGAAGCCGCAAAGTCACATGGAAAGCCTTTTATCCTTCACTCCTGCGGAAATCTTGAGAAAATTATGGATGATTTGATCGATGAAGTCGGCATTGATGCCAAACACAGCTTTGAGGATGTGATCGTGCCGGTGGCTGAGGTGAAAAAAAGGTGGGGGGAGCGGGTGGCCATTCTGGGCGGAATCGACATGGATGTTCTGGTTCGTGCCGCACCGGACACCATCAGAAAATACACCCGTGAGGTGATTGAATCCTGCGTGCCGGGCGGCGGATATGCTCTGGGGTGCGGCAATACAGTGGCCAACTATATACCGCCTGAAAATTTTCTGGCCATGCTGGACGAAGGCTGGAAATGGAATCAGGAAAGTCATTGATAGAAGCAATTTCAGGGCCTCAGGCTGTCTGCAATTTTATCGCTTTACTTCACTTCTCCATAGGATGATATATAGTGTTTATCAGAATAAAGTTCCGTTTAAGTTCAGATAAACGCAGCCCCATGTCACATCCATGCCCACGTTTGACAGGGGAGGTTATGTGACATTGGCGTCTCCTGTCGGGACCATCATGAGTGATGTGGCGGCAACCAACAATCCGTCGCCCGCTGATTCACCGGATGGGGTTGCTTTGTGAGCGGTGTATTTTAAGGCAAATCAGAGAGGACGGAGATCAGGCAGGGTCAGGGATCCGGCTCTGTTCTTTCTTGACATATTCGTATAGCCGCCTGTTGGTGCACACTTCATAGTACTTGTGGGGTGTCAGACGGATGGGGGTTAAGCTGTCAGGGGAGACAATTGGAATGGGTGCTTCACGAATCACCAGCCGTTGATATTTTCCGGTCATCGTGGGAAAAGTCCCTGTGTACACCGTGAATGCGTCGTCCTGCAGGTCAGGAATATGGCAGGTCATGCGTTTTAGATTGATTTCCTGTTTTAATTTTTCAAACCCTTCACCATTCAGTTCAATTCCATTGATATTATACCGGGTGAAAAAATCGTCACTGGTATTATCCAACTCCTCATCCAATGTTGTTTGAAATACGTAAAGGTTAAAGGGAAGTTTATGCTTGCTTAATAATTTTCTCAACGGCTTTGAGCATCCTGAAGACCGGTCTGCCAGGTTGATGGCCTGTGAGATCATGATCCGGTTTTCCCCATCCAACAGAAATGTCGGCGGACTGTTTCGAAAACAGATGCCCACCCCCTGTTCGAGGACAGGGAACCGGTGCTTTTTGGAGTTGACATTATATCGCTGGGTAATCATCAATATATTGATCGCAAGCCCGCAGGCACGGGCCACACTATACCAATCCTGGGGCATGCCCTCTTTTTCATCTATCGACAGGATAACGGCATCGCCCTCTATAAAAACCTTGGATGCCCCGTAATCGGGTAATATTTCCGATATGGGGTCAAAGAAATTGAGGCTGAAATAGGACGCTGGATTCAGTCCTCTTTCCTTGATCTGGTATGTGATGTCTGTGGACCCCCGAACATCGGCTTTGATAATGACATGATTAACAATTGGCTTCTCTTCAGGTTTCTGTTCACTGGGCAGGAGGAATTCATACAAGAGGTGATTGACGCGTGAAAGATTAATGGTTTTTTTATCTTCCGTCACATTGATCCAGCTCATGGCCTCTTTCAGTTT
>JAUXCK010000242.1 GCA_030618925.1 Desulfobacteraceae bacterium | reverse complement strand
GCCGGTGAACTGATCATCACTGCGCCGTACAACGGGGCAGTGTTCCCCCCTGAAATCGCATCGCCGTTTATTGCATGGCAAGATTCAACCCCCTCCGTCCGGTACTTCCTGGTTGTGGTTGAGATGGAAGACCGCCAATCACTCTATCATTTAACGGATAAGACCCGATGGGTGCCGGTTGCAGAAAAATGGGATATCATAAAGCAAGGCTCCGTTAATGCCCCGGCGCACATTACGGTTATCGGTTTCCGGGATATCAACACCCCTGAAATGGTGTCCAGGGGCAGCATTCGAATTTTGACCTCAGAAGATCGTGTGGATGCTTTGATACTATACCGCCAGGTAGTGCTGCCATTTATGGCGGGCGAGAAAAATTTCAGGAAGATCAAGTGGCGGCTCGGCGATATTGCAGCCTATGGGAAACCGCCCGTGGTGATGCAGGATATTCCGGTGTGTGCAAGCTGTCATCAGATGACGGGCGATGGCAATAAGATCAGCATGGAAATGAACTACCGAAATGACGGCGGCGCTCAGTTTATTGCCGGCGTTGAAGAGAACATTGCACTGTCGGAAACGGACTTCATGACCTGGAGTGATTTTCCGAAACCGGATATTCTTCCCAGAACCAGAGGGCTTTTCGCCCGAATGTCGCCTTCCGGGAAATATATTGTCGGCACGGTCAATGAAATTTCCTATTCAGCCCTGACAAACGAGCCGGCTTTCTGCCAGCTTTTTTTTCCCACCTATGGAATCCTGGCCGGTTATTCAGTTGAAGAGAAGACGTTTCAGCCGCTGAAAGGCGCCGATGATGCGGCTTACATTCAAACCAATCCGGCCTGGAGCCCGGATGAGAAACAGATTGCATTTGCCCGGTCTGAAACTAAAAATGAATTTCATGAAGATATCGCACATATTAAAACCCATATTGAAGACCACGGTATCCAGGCGCTCAACCGCCGCTTTCCCATCCAGTTTGATATCTGGACACTCCCGTTTAACAATGGAAATGGCGGTACGCCTCAGCCGTTGCAAGGGGCTTCAAAAAATGGAATGAGCAACTATTTCCCACGGTTCTCACCGGACAGGAAATGGATCGTTTATACCCGCAGCAAAACAGGTATTATGCTTCAACCGGACAGTACACTTTACATCGTCCCTTCAGGCGGGGGGGAGGAAAGAAGAATGACGTGCAACCGGGAGCGGTTTAATTCCTGGCACAGTTGGTCACCGAACAGCAGGTGGCTGATCTTCAGCTCAAAGGTCAATTCCATGTATACGGAGATTTTTATCACCCATATTGACGAAAACGGGAACGATTCACCGCCTGTCTGCCTTTCACGGTTTAGCGACGATCGCATGGCCGCCAACTTGCCCGAGTTTGTGAATCTTAAGGCCGGCCGGATTAAAACTATCGGGTTGGCCAGGTGATCTGCATAAAATGAAGAGATAACAAAGACGGTCTCATAAAAAATCAAGAATTTTCTTGTGGCGTCATTCCGGCGAAAGTTGGGCACGAAGTGAAGCTTTAGCGCTATCCAGTATTTTTAGGTAGTTATAGACTCCGGCGTTCGCCGGAGTGACGCGTATTGGGACTTTTTAGAGTTCATCAACAAAGAATCCTATTTTTCACAGGAGCAAGGGCATGAAAATTGACCGCAAAATTTTTCTTTTGCTTGTATTGTCCGTCATTGCCGGATGTACGCTGTATCGGGCAGCTGAATTTAACATAAAATATGGGTCATCCGCAGAGGTGGATCGGCACGTGGAGGCCATTTCGGCAGACCGTGTTTCTTTTTATGAGGATGTGCAGCCGATACTGGAGCAGCGCTGCGATGTCTGTCACAGCTGCTATGATGCACCCTGTCAGTTGAAAATGACCAGCTTTGAAGGGATTGATCGCGGCGGCAGCAAAAAAATCGTCTATGATGCCGCCAGGATCAGGGCTGATAAGCAAACCCGTCTGTTTGTGGATGCAAATACAACGGAAGCATGGCGTAAAATGGAGTTTCATCCAATTTTAAATGAAAGGCGCCAGACCCCGGAGATCCATCTTGAAAATTCAATTTTGTATTTGATGCTTCAGTTGAAAAAGGAAAACCCGCTGCCGGAAAAGGAACTCTTGTCGGAAACCTTCGACCTGAGGCTTGACCATAATTATATCTGCACAACTGCTGAAGATTTCGGTGGATTCAAGAAAAAATACCCTCTTTGGGGTATGCCGTATGCCCTGCCGGGCCTGACCGAAAAAGAACATGAGACCATTGTGGACTGGGTCCGGCAAGGGGCCCAGACCACTCCCAGGAAGGGGATGACAGATCAGGCAAAAAAAATAGTGGCAGAATGGGAATTGTTTTTAAATGGGGATTCGTTCAAACAGCAACTCATGTCGCGGTATATTTATGAGCATCTATTTATTGGCCGCATTCACTTCAAACATCTGCCGAATCGAGAGTTTTACCGCCTGGTACGTTCTGAAACACCCCCGGGTGAACCGGTGGCTGAAATTAAAACCATCAGGCCGTACGACGACCCCGGGGCCGAAAAATTTTATTATCGATTCCGCCGGCTCGAATCGACTGTTGTTGCCAAAGACCATACCGTCTATCGAATGAGTGTGAAAAAGATGGCCCGGTATCGGGAATTGTTTTTGCAGGACAACTATGCGGTCAGCAATCTTCCGTCCTATGATGTGAAAATAACCGCCAATGCCTTTAAAACGTTTGCAGCCATACCGGCCAAAGCCCGTTACCAGTTCATGCTGGATGATGCCTGCTTTTTTGTGATGGGGTTTATTAAGGGGCCCGTGTGCCGCGGCCAGGTGGCCCTCAATGTGATTAATGATCATTTTGTACTGGCGTTTACGAATCCTGAAAAGGATCCCATCAGCAATGATTCGGCATTTTTGTCCGAAGTCAGTGATTTTTTGAGTCTGCCTTCTGAAAAAAACAGCAATATCCGGATTTTGGCGGTGTGGCGCCAATACCGTGATTTGCAAAAACAATACCTGGATGCCCGGGACCAATACCTGACTGAACTGGACCCGGCCGGGAAGGGCAGGGGGATCGATGACATCTGGAACGGTGACGGATTCAATGACAATGCCCTGCTGACTGTTTTTCGGCATTTCGACAGCGCCAGTGTCGTCAAAGGCTTTGTGGGAAAAATGCCTAAAACCGGCTGGATAGTCGATTACCCGCTTTTTGAACGCATTCATTATCTTCTGGTGGCGGGGTTCAATGTTTTCGGGAATGTCGGTCACCAGGCGGAAACACGCATTTATATGGATTATCTTCGCATGGAGGGAGAGAGCAATTTTTTATCATTTCTTCCCAGGGATTGTCGCGAGGAGATTTGGGAAAGTTGGTATAGTGATGCCAGAGAAGAGGCCATTGATTATTTGGCGGCCCAGTTCTACGGGCTTGAACGCAATACTGAAATTGAGTTTCATACCAGCGATCCGAAAGATGAATTTTTTAAAAAATTGATTGTGCATATGGGCCCGGCAACCGCCCAGCATGATCATTTGAACCGCTGTTCGGATAATCATTGTATCGATAAAAACGCCGGGCCCCTGGAGCAAACAGCGGACCGTCAAATGCAGCGTTTGGCGGAAATGCGGGGAAATCGGTTGAAGCCGCTGCCGGATGTTGCATTTGTCCGTGTCGTTATGGGTGGAAAGGAGAAAGACCTGATCTATACGGTGATCCGAAACAAGGCGCTGAGCAACAATTCCATGATGTTCCGCGAGGATCACCGCCGCAGGGTCGAAGATGATACACTCACCATCGTGAAAGGGTATGTGGGCAGCTATCCAAACGCATTTTCCCGGGTCCCTGTCGACCAAATGGAATCACATATCGACGCGTACCTGAAAATAAAAGATACCATCGGATATTACATGTTTGCCAAAGGGTATTCAGTTCAGCGAAACGATACGAATTTCTGGGAAGAGTCTGACTGGCATTACAGGACTTATCTGGAACAGGAGCCGATTGAAGGCGGCTTGTTTGACATGTACCGGTTTCATCGGATTGGAGAGAAAGCAGATGAAAATATCATCAAATGGTAGACGTCAGCAAGTTCTCGTCCAAACAGATTTATGCCGCAACCCACCCGGCTCTGGGAGGGGAATCGTTTTTGGCCGGCGTCCGGTTCTATTCAAAATGCGGCGATAAGGCGAATCTTCGACTCGAAAATGGATTCGTCACTGCTGTAACAGACATGAGCCCCCCCCTTATTCGACAGGTGCCGGGACGCTTTTCATCATAAACCCGAAGCAGGTCTGAAAAGTATTTATAAACCGGTCGGGGCGTTTATTACTTCGACCTGTTGCAAGCAATGGGATTTGGCTCGGGTCGGGCAAGGACTCGCGAAATGTGCTAGACAACAGTCACATTTACAGCAGAGGGTCCCTTTTGTCCGTCTTCTATATCAAAGGTAACTCGATCGCCTTCAGATAGTGATTTAAATCCAGTGGCATTAATACTTGAATGATGAACGAATACATCGGGGCCATCTTCTTGTTCAATGAATCCAAAACCTTTTTTGTCGCTGAACCATTTTACGATACCATTCGCCATTGTACCTGACTCCTTTAAAATTGGGGTGGAAATTTCATCGGGTTTTACCCACCTGATGCGATATTGTTTATCTTCTCTTAGCAGAACAATTCTGTCAAGCTATTTATGGATGGACATTATTGAGCAAAAGAGGCAAGATTGGTTGGATTATCCATAAAAGGTTTGCCTAAAGACACAAGATATTGTATGCATGATGCAGCCCTTATCTCAATCGCATTCTAATAATAGACGTGCAGAATTTAATTGAAATTCAATAGCTGTTTCGAATTCCATGTTGCATTTTATCCATTGGTGTTACCTGTCGAGAAAGGAGATGGCCCATGATAGATCTGATTAAAAAGATTGTACAAGCACTCGTTGATAATCCGGATCAGGTAGAAGTTAATGCTGTAGAGGGAGAACATACCTTAATAATAGAGCTCAGTGTGGCGAAAGAAGATATAGGAAAGGTCATCGGAAAGCAGGGGCGTAATGCGCAAGCCATTCGTAC
The DNA here is from genome assembly GCA_030618925.1 of Desulfobacteraceae bacterium. GTDB lineage: Bacteria > Desulfobacterota > Desulfobacteria > Desulfobacterales > SURF-7 > JAUXCK01. The sequence goes on along the minus strand of JAUXCK010000242.1, from coordinate 130 downwards.
CATATTAACCGCTGCCTCCGGCAAGACGAAAAAACGCGCTACCCTTGAAATTATTGAGTAAATCACTCAAGTTAACCGGCTTTTATTTTATTTCTTCTTTGATGATACAGGGAGACTCTCTGAAGCACTG
>JAUXCK010000129.1 GCA_030618925.1 Desulfobacteraceae bacterium | reverse complement strand
ATGGCTACGATCCGACTTGATGCATCCCATCGGTCTGTTTCATCGGGCAGACCTTATTATCAAAGGAGATCTTGTTATGCCAGAATCGAAAGTGAATGCAGTAGATTTTGAACAGGCACTTAAAATCGGTCGTCCACCGAATGTGGCAGGGCTTTTTCCGAATTCAAGAGCGCTGATCGTGAGCGGGAAATATATTGACAGGGCGATGCTGACAAAAGGAAAGGCCATGACCATGGCTGCAAACGGACGGAGTAATTTTGTCATACAGGGGGCCCTTAAAGCTGCACAGCGTGCAAATGCAGCAATTATTATTGAAATTGCCAAGTCAGAAGGCGGTGCAGCTGCGTATTGTGCAGTGAATTACTGGAACATCGCACGGCAGGTGGATGCCGCCTGCAATGAACTCGGTATCACCGTGCCGGTGGCCATTCACGCGGATCATTACGGTATTAAAAGCGATGAAGATATCCAGGCGGCAAAGACCGAAATTCCGTCCATGTTTGATGCGGGCATTACATCTATTGCAATTGATGCCTCACATATGCCGGATGACAAAAACTTAATGGCAAATCTTGAACTCAAGCCTTTTATCCCCGAGTGGGCCGGGCTTGAAACTGAAATTGGTGAAATAAAAGGAAAATTAGGGCTGTCAACAGCGGAAGAAGCCCTTTTCCTCATTCAGGGGTTGAATGCCCACGACATTTTTCCAGACTGGATTGCGCTAAACAATGGTACGACCCACGGTATTGAAGCGAGCGGGCAGGGGATTCAGGTCGATTTAACTGCAAAAATACATGACGCCATAGCAAAGTATCAGGTTTCCGGCGCCCAGCACGGGACATCAGGCAACAGCTCTGAGAGGTTGAGGGAAATCGTGTCAAAAACCAGGACAACCAAGGCCAATGTCGCCACTGCCCTTCAAATGATATCCTGGGGCCTTGACGTAAATGATTACGGCAACGCCTTTCTGGATGATAAAGATAATTTTATTAAAGTTGCAGGTCAGGGTGTTAGCGGCGATATGTGGCAAAAAATGCTGGCCTATGCAGAAGAGAACGGAATCAAGGGGGGAAATTTTAAAAAATTGAATCTGCCGTTTGAAAACAGGCTCCTGAGCCAACCCAAAGAGATACGGGAGCGAATGATCAAACGGGTGGAGGAGTTTGTTTATCACATGCTTGTAACCGTTTTTAATGCCGTTGACACAGCACCCATTGTGACTGAAGCGATTCTTTCGGCCGGTTCATACAATGCAGGGCCAAAAGCGGGTAGAATAGAAGATCCCGGCCAGTGGACGACGGAGAAAATTGTGCATCGCGCATCGAAAATCGAGAGTGATAAAGGACCTGAAGGGGATTTTGAAGACTAAGGTTGATGCAACAATAAATTTTTATATCAGGGTGGCCGAGGCGCCCGGATGACAACGCGCAAGGAGGGCGAATCGCCGGCCTGTCTGGCCGGCTTAATTATGGATGAGAAGAAACATTGCCATTTTTGCGGGGCGCTTCTTACAAATAAGTTTGTGGAAGGCAGAATACGAAAGTATTGTCCGGACTGCAGGGAGCCAATCTACGAAAATCCAGTGCCTGCCACATGTATTGTGGTGACGGATACAGCGTGTGGGATTTGGCTTGTTAAAAGAAATGTGGATCCCAAAAAGGGTTTCTGGTGCCTCCCGGGCGGCTTCATGGAACTTGACGAAACACCGGAACAGGCCGCCCTGCGCGAGTTGCAGGAAGAAACCGGCTTATTGGGGAAAATTGATATGCTGATGGGGATTACAATCAATCCCAGCCCTGCTTACAGCTCGGTCCTCATGGCCGGGTATCTGGTTCGAGAATTCACAGGTGAGCCTTGTGCAGGGGATGATGCATCGGATATTGCCTGCTTTGGTCTTGACCGGCTCCCGGAAATCGCATTTAGCAGTCACCGGCACTTCATAAGGATCTATCAATCAGCTTACGCCTAGAAATACCGTAATATATTCATTTTAAACAATTTTTTTCTTAAGTTGTTAGATACGCATTCTGATATTTTAAGGAAGGAGATTTTATGGTTGAAATCCCGTCATACCAGATCCACAAGGTAATGAAGGTTTATACCAAGCAGCTGACACAGAGTAAAATGTTTGAGGGTCAGAATGGGCCTGGTAAAAAAACAACAGCTGTCGATCAAATCACGATTTCTGTGGAGGGGAACCGCCAGGCCATTATCAATAAGGTTGCTGCCGGTGTGGTTGAAAGGATAACCCGATCCGGGCCCAAAGATGAATTTGATCAGGGCATTGTGAGCAGGCTGGAAGATGAAATCGGAAAAAAAATGGATTTTGTCAAGTCACAAAAGTCACAATTTGTTTTTAATGTGATTGATGATAAGAATGAAAAGAAAATCAATACTATTTCAATAGAAGACTCGAAATATTTAATTCAAAGACTTGAACAACTTGCCAAAGAAGCAGTTGCTAAAAATATGGAATCCTGAAATCCCCCCCCTCCCATACCGACATCCAAAGGCTCAAATATTGAATTTGTGATTTTATTATGGTATGGTCCTTTTGCCTGATCCAGCATGGATTATCGCGCCTCGCCTTACAGATCGACAGCGACCGGTTTGAAAGATAATTTGACCCAAACAGCTTTTGAGTAAACCTGTATGATATCATATGGTGAAACAGATGCAAAATCTGAACGCACGCCCGATTGATCCTGCACTTCAAAATGAAATAATCAAACGAACCGAGGCTGAGAAGGCGCTGCAGAAGAGCCAGGAGCGATTCCATGAGTTGAGGCAGAGGGCAAATGAGCGCAACACCGAACTGCTCAGGGAAAACAAGCAGCTCAAACAGGAAATCGATGATCGAAACCGCATTGAAAAAAAACTTCGTGCCAGAGAAGAGCGGCATCTGGCTGAACCGGAGAAAAAGGACCTTGAAAAACAACACTATCATGCCCAAAAGATGGAAGCCATTGGCACTCTGGCTGGAGGAATTGCACACGATTTCAATAATATACTCGGTTCTATTCTTTTGAACGCAGAGCTTGCCATCGATGATTTGCCGACGCAAAGCGAAACACAATATTCCCTGAATCAGGTGGTCAAAGGATGTCACCATGCAAAAGACCTGATCGAGCAGATACTGACCTTCAGCAGGGACGCGGAGTTCGAGCGAAGACCGCTGCAGATCGATGCAATCGTAAAAGAAACCCTCAAGATGCTGAGGGCAATGTTTCCCGCCACCATTGAAATTGAGCAGCAGGTCCAGGGGGAGTTGAAAACAGTCATGGCGGATCCAACCCAGATTCAGCAGCTGGTCATAAATCTTTGTAATAACGCAGTTCACGCCATGGGGGCCGCCGGCGGAAAATTAATGGTGGCGCTGTCCGATGAAGTGCTGGATACCCCCCCCTCAGGCAGTGATTTACAGCCGGGCCCCTATGTCAAGCTGGTGGTTAGTGATATGGGATGCGGGATCCGGCCTGAAATCAGGGGACATATTTTTGAACCCTTTTTTACCACAAAAAGGCCCGGGGAGGGAACCGGCCTGGGCCTTTCCGTTGTCCATGGCATTGTCATTAACCATGAAGGAAGCATTACCATGGAGAGTGAGGCCGATAAAGGCACCACCTTTCAAGTTTTCCTGCCGGCCATTGGTAAAGCAATTGTTTTGACAACAGAAGCTGAGCCAAAACAGCTTCAAACAGGCAATGAGAAGATACTTTTTGTTGATGACGAAGAAGTCGTGGTTGATGCAAGCGTGCGCATTCTGGATCGTTTGGGATACAATGTCTCTTCAGCAACGAGCAGTAAACACGCATTGAAAACTTTTAGAATGCAGCCGGAAAGCTTTGATCTGGTCATCACGGATATGACCATGCCGGGTATGACCGGGCTTGAGCTTGCCCGGGAGTTGATTCAGATACGGCCGGATATTCCGATTATATTGTGTACCGGATACAGCCAGATGATCACACCGGAGAATATCACCGCCATTGGAATCAAGGAATTGATTGTTAAACCATTTAACAGAAGTGAAATTGCAGCAGTCATTCGAAAAGTGCTCGAAAAATCCGTCACAGGGCAATAACAAGGGATAACTCCGCTTCCATGAAACCCATGCCTTTGTTTTGGATTCTAGACGCCTCAAAAAATCCTGCCCGGCTGACAATTATCAGATTTAAACAAAACACCCCCCCTGTCAGATGAGGTCTCTTTTCTTCCAATAGTGTGAATTTTTTTCCATAATTCCTGTATTTTATACCCCATTTCAGCCCCCTGCCGTATGTCCTATCTAATCCGCAACCAATTGAATTAACGTTATTTTATTAGTTTTTGACCATCTGGCATATTCGTTGCTTAAAACAAAGTCAGTATAAGAAAACAACGTTAACGAACAGGTCAAAAATTTACGTTTAAGAATTTTTAACCCAAAAGACTCAGAAGAAAATGATTATGGCCAGAACACGGGAAGATGATCATCGATTCAATGTTCGTGGAAACAAAAATTCCGGGTTAAACACGCACGCCGTCTATGAAGTAAAAAGCGAAACTGGAAAAAATGTGGGTGTAAAAATTCTTATTCTCTATTACGGAGACCTTTGGCAGTCCGCTCTGGACCGGCTGAGCTACAGGTTTGACGGCCATATGTTCATTCTTTACCATGAAGGGAAAAAATACAGCGTCTACCGTAAACTCAACCCGGAGATACAGAACACTTCTTACCGCCTCAAGCTGGTTTAAAAGATAAAATCCAATAAAATGGCCGGTCCAACAGCCTTCCAGGCGTATCCTCCTGCACGCCTTTAATTTATCATTTGATTAAACCTGACCATTATACTATTGCGGATATTAAAATATGTGATTATAACACCATATTACATGCATCGGTCCTGTCTCTGAAACGGGTCAGGGCATTGATACAGGCTGTTGCATGGGAAATACCTCTGCTGGCGTTCGACTATAAGGTCCGGTTCCGTAGAACACTATGGGCTGCCGGTTTCATGGAATGCTTTGGCTTTATTAAATTTGAAAGAGGAAAAAATGAATAAAAGTCAATCTCCAATTATCATAGGCAGTGATCACGCGGCCTATCCTTTGAAAGAAAAAGTTAAATTATTTTTATTGGAACAGGGAATCAAAATTCAGGATGCAGGCACGCACAGTGAGGAATCGGTTGACTATTCGGATTTTGGGATCAAGGTCGCCTCAGCGGTTTCAACACAGGAATTTCAAAGGGGAATCCTCCTGTGCGGCACGGGACTCGGTATGTCCATGGTGGCGAATCGATTTCCCCATGTCCGGGCAGCCCTTTGCAATGATGTGTTTTCTGCTAAAATGAGCAGGGAACATAACGACGCCAATATTCTTGTTTTAGGCGGCCGGCTCATCGGGGATATACTTGCTTTCGAACTGGTCAGAACCTGGCTGGATACCCCTTTTGAGGGGGGGCGCCATCAGGGCAGACTGGATAAATTTGACAAGATTCCCCAATAGCGTATAAATCGTTTTAAGAACAGAAAAACAAGGAGATCAAACCAAAACATGCCCGGAAGATCAGATCGGCCTTCGTGGACAACGTATTTTATGGATATCACTTCCCTGGTGGCAAAACGGTCTACCTGCCTGAGGCGGTCTGTCGGTGCTATGATTGTTAAGGACAAACGAATCCTTGCCACAGGGTATAACGGCGCACCGACAAAGATCAGGCACTGCATCGAGATCGGATGTCTTCGTGAGAAGCTGAATGTCCCATCAGGTGAGAAACATGAATTGTGCCGGGGGATACATGCTGAACAAAATGCCATCATCCAGGCGGCATTTCACGGAGTCTCCATCAATGGAGCAACGCTTTATTGTACCAATTTGCCTTGTTCAATTTGTACCAAAATGATTATCAATGCCGGACTAAAACGCATCTATTATCAGGATGGATATGCAGATACCCTGTCGGAAGGGATGCTGAAGGAGGTGGGGATTGAAGTCATACAATTTGACGGCAGTAAACAGGGAGAGAAACCATGAGGTGTCCATTTTGCGGTGAAACAAATAACAAGGTTATTGATTCCAGGTTAAGCAAGGACGGGAATGTGATCCGGCGGAGAAGGGAATGCATTGAATGTACCCGGCGGTTTACCACCTATGAACATATAGAGGACATTCCTGTAATGATCATTAAAAAGGACGGGCGCCGTGAAGAATTCAACAAGGGTAAAGTCCGGTCCGGCATGAAGAGGGCGTGTCAGAAACGAAATATCAGCATAAATATTATTGACACGTTCATAGATGATCTGGAGCGGGATCTCCGGGAGGCGGGTGAGAAAGAAATCCCTGCCCGTAAAATCGGACGAAAAGTGATGGAAAAACTTCATGAACTAGATGATGTGGCCTATGTCCGGTTTGCATCTGTTTACAGGGAATTTAAAGATGTAAATGATTTCTTTTCAGAGCTTAAAAGCCTTTTGGATAACCGTTAAACGCATTTTGTGCTGATGACCGGAACCATGGATGATAGAGATTATATGAAAATGGCCCTGGCCCTTGCGGAAAAAGGGAGGGGATTTACCTCGCCAAACCCGATGGTGGGCGCAGTCCTGGTACGAAATGACCAAGTTATCGGAAAAGGATTGCACCAAATGGCAGGGAAAGCCCATGCAGAGGTGAATGCCATCACCGATGCAGGGGATGCTGCTAACGGTTCAACTCTTTATGTCACCCTTGAACCCTGTAATCATACAGGACAGACACCGCCGTGCACCCATCTGATTTTAGATGCCGGAATCAGACGGGTTGTTGCTGCCATGCCGGATCCAAACCCTGATGTTACCGGCGGCGGATTGGCGTTTTTAAAAGAAAAAGGGGTTGAAGCCGTATCGGGCATATGTGAAAGCCGGGCCATACGGCAAAATGAAACGTTTATTAAATATATCCGGACAAAGCAGCCGTTTGTTATTCTTAAAAATGCCTCTACTCTAGATGGGAGAATCGCCACACGGTCCGGAGACTCAAAATGGGTTACCGGCGATGAGTCCCGCCGGTTTGTTCATCAGCTGCGTCATGAAGTCGATGCCATTATGGTGGGCATCAATACCATAAAAACGGACAATCCCCGGCTGACAACGCGTTTGGAGGCATTTAAGGGCCGCGATCCAATACGGATTATTCTCGATACAAGGCTTTCGATTCCTGAAAGTGCCAAATTATTGCAGCTTTCTTCTGATTCTGATACAGTTATTGTTTGCGGTAATTTTATTTCAGAGGACAAAAAAAGGAGAATCGAAAAAAAGGGAATCAAAATACTTAAATCAGATGAAAAAGACAATTGGATAGATCTTAAAGCCTTGATGCCCTGTTTGGGCAAAATGGGTGTCACAAGCCTTCTGGTGGAAGGCGGAAGCCGGGTGACAGCATCCATGTTAAAAGCCGGGGTGGTGGACAAGGTATTCTTTTTTTATGCACCGAAAATTCTTGGCGGAGATGACGGTAT
>JAUXCK010000173.1 GCA_030618925.1 Desulfobacteraceae bacterium | reverse complement strand
CGGCTCTTCTTTGCTTCCGGTTCCACCAAAACTATAGAATTTAATGGGCTCTCCAATTGGCTATACGACCTCTCCACCATGAAAACATCCAGGGGCCAACGTATCCCGGTAAAAATTGAATACGATAGAATCAATGACCCGCAATCTGGAATAGATCAGGGCGGGAAAGTCATATTACGGTTTCAACAAAATGGAAAATTTATTAAAAAAGAATTGTATCTGTTGAGCGATTTAAGCCCGGTCAATTTTTTATATTATGGGGTGCCGACCGAAGTGATGGATACAGTGCTGTCCCAGCTATTGAGGCTTTCTCTGGGAATGATCGGCCAGCACAGGGAAGGCAAACTTCTGTCCCCGAATTTATATGCAGTTGACAAACAAATAAATGAATGGGGAAATTTATTATAGGAAAAAATCATGGAAAAAAAACACAGAATACTATTTGTCGTACCGGCCCTTTACGGGCATCTTGCCCCTTCCCTTCCTGTTGCCAAACATCTCATTGCAAAAGGGCATACAGTCGGATACTGCAGCGGGCCGCCGGCCAAAGACATGGTGTTAAAAGCCGGCATAGATGATTTTATGCCAAGGGAAAAATATCATCCGGCAATAATGGAAGCGACCCATGTGAAAAACATCTATGAGTACTGGTCCAAGCTTCCAAAAATTTTTAAACCCGATATCATGAAACAGATTATCGAAGAACTCATCACAGCCGTTGAAACGTTCAAGCCCGATGTCCTCTACCTTGACACTTACGATGTTCTTGCTGAAACTGTTGCTGAAAAATTCGGCCTCCCCTATGCCCATGCCAGCGCGACAGTACTCCTGTATTTTGAAAAGGGAATTCCACCTGTTGGTTCAGGGTTTGACATCAGGACGCCCCGGCTTAATTTTTTTAAAAATTTTTACTATCTTGGACGGACTGTTCCCCATATTCTCAAAACCTATTTCAACGAAAAGAAAGCATTAAAATCCATCGACCCTGCATGGACAAGAAAAAACGTTTCAAGTGTGTCGCCATATTTATTCATCATGTACACCACAGACAGTATTGAATATAAACGCAACTCGTTCATCCCCCAGATTTTCTATGTGGGACCGTCTATCCTGGAGCCGGACGAGAGTGAGCTGCCGGAATTTCCCTGGGACAAGCTAAATGACGATCGGCCTATGATCTATATTGCTACCGGCACCTTGTTCAGTGAGTTTTACAAAGATTTCTACAAAAACACCTTAGAAGCGCTTGCAGAAGAAAATTTCCCCGTGCCTGTTCAGGTCGTTATGGCAATGGGAAAACAGAATCTCATTGATGAACTTGGAGAGATTCCGTCAAACTTCATCGTCGTTCCTTATGCCCCCCAAATCAAACTGCTGCCCAAAGCGAGCGTTGTTGTCACACACGGGGGAGTCAACTCTGTAAACGAGACATTGGTTGAAGGAAAACCGATGCTTGTGGTTCACTGTGGTCTGGATCGGATAGATATGGGAAAGAGAATCGTCCACAGGGAGTCCGGGTTATGCTTTGGCCACCATGAAACCACTGTAGAAAAAATCCGGGATGCAATTCTTCAATTGCTGCAGGATGAAAAATACAAAAGGAACGCTGAAAAGATAATGCAGGCGACAAACAGGTGTAATGGCCCTGACACAGCAGCAAATTTGATTATCCGGCTGGCAGACACAAAAAAGCCTGTCCTGAGAAAAGAAGGCGCGCCCATAACGCTTGAAAACTTCAAAGATCTTCCCGAATATCTCAAGGACATTTGATGGCACCCATGAATGCCAATTTTGATATTTTCTCAAGCCGTTATATAATATTCAGGTAAGGATCAGGATACCAGTACATCGAGGATTTCCCTATGCGCTGCCGTCAACTTCTCTTCTGATGTAATCGTTATGTTATGATTTTCCGGTGTATGGTCTACCGGATGATCCGACAAACAGGGGATAAGACTTTGTATAATCTTTTGTGCGGACCCATAATTAATCTTTAGCACTTTCATAATCTCTTCTACACTGCAATTCGCCTCCCGCCAGCAGTCATAATCGGTCACCATAGCGATGGTCACATACGCCATTCCTGCTTCCTTGGCAAGATATGCTTCAGGGACATTTGTCATGCCGATGACGGCTGCACCAAAAGATCTGTAAATAGCGGATTCAGCCTTTGATGAAAATTGAGGGCCTTCGATACAGATATACGACCCGCCGCTGGCACATTGAATCCCCGCTTCCTTACAGAGCCTGGCAATCATTTCTATAAGGCCGGGTTCAACAGGTTCAGCCACTGAAACATGGCCCACCAACCCGTCTGTAAAAAAAGTTCTGTGGCGAAGCCCTTTTGTCCAGTCAATAAACTGGTCCGGCAGAACAACCATGGTGGGGGACAACTCTTCCTTCAGCGATCCAACGGCCGAGATGGAAATAATCGTTTTAACACCCATTTTCTTTAATGAAAAAATATTTGCCCGATAATTAATGTCAGAAGGAGAGAGTGTATGCCCTTCCCCGTGCCGTGCGAGAAAATAAAATCTGAATTTCCGTCCATTGGAAGGATCTGAAACTTCAGCTTCCATGACAGGTGAACTTGGATTTCCAAAAGGGGTCTCCACAACATGCTTATGGACAATGCGGATGGTATCGAAATTATATATCCCGCTTCCGCCGATGACTGCGATATGAATATTTTTCATTTTAGGAACCCACCCTTCCTCCTTTTTCTATTCTGCAAGATGTTTTGCAAGGCGTTTGCCAAGGCCCAAAAGTGTTAATGTCGGCGGGAGGCCCCACGCTTCAGGTATGACTGAGCAATCACATACATAGAGATTGTCATATTCAGTTTTTAAATTTGAGTCGACAAGATCATCGATCTTTATTGTTCCGCCTGGATGTGCCGCCATGATCATTGCCGAATACGCCTGTTTAGCGCCTGCATTTCGCAATATTTTTTTAGCCTTGTCAGCGCCTCTATTCAGTACGTCCCAATCAGATTTGGCAATCACCTTTCGAACACCGCCATCGTCATTCAGCATACCCCCCAGTCTGTCCCTGATCTTGACCATGATGACCAGCGTCCGCTTGTGTGCAAAGATTTTATTAAAGTTGAAAACCACTGCATTGAATCCGATAAAAAAACCTTTGGCCACTGTCATATCCGACATGAGGTATCCCTCATCATCCATATGCACGCCCCCGGCCATACAGATCTCTTTCCCCCCCTTCAGGTCTTCCACCGGTCCCATCACCGTGATAAGGGGATCCATAAAAAAATCATACCCGGCATCTTTTATACCGCTTGCCCTCAAAATAACGGGTGAACCGATACCCCCTGCCCCAAGAATAATTTTATCTGCATATGCCTTTTGAGTTTTTCCTTTTACGATATACGCCACACCAACCGCCTTGTTATTCTCAATAATAACCTTTTCGACCCTGGCTTTGTTTATAAGACGTGCGCCATTGCTGATCGCCTCCTCAATATAATCTCTCGCTGTCCATTTTGCGCCATAGGGGCAACCGTATACACATTTCCAGCACTTGGCCTTGCACTTGTCCTGGTAAATGAGTTTCGGCATTTTCTGCCAGTCATACCCCAGGTCCCGGGCACTTTCCATGATTCGCTTTGCCATCGGACCCATCAAATCATCTGAAAGAGGTGCATAGGGCACTTCAGATTTTACTTCCTCAATTTCCTTTTCAATCTCCACGCCATACTTTCTGAGCATTTCATAAGGCGGATCAAAGGCCGATGCATAATAAAAAATTGAAGTGCCACCGGTTGTGATTCCCCGAACAACTGGAATACCGCTTGTCATGAGCATCCCTTTGCCCGGTCTACCGGCCATATTAAACATTTGGATCTTAGATGCCCTGATTTTAGAATTGCTTCCCCACTCAAGTATGAGAACCTTTTTTCCCCTGGTGCTCAATTCTTTGGCTACGGTTGCCCCGCCTGGACCGGAGCCCACAACGATGGCATCAAAATTCTGATTTATAGTTGTCATAATCAATTTACCTGAATTTCATTTGGCTTCAGATTTGACTGAAGCGATCATCTCTTCAATGGCTGTTTTAACCGAAATATGGGTTAACCCCAGTTCCTGTTCGGCCTTGCTCCCATCCGCATGTACCCCCTCCTGTGACTGTCTCATCCCGTCGATGGACAGCCCCCAAAGGGGCGGCTTTTTAATCAAATCAGCCAATCCTGTCATGAATCTGGCGCCAAGCATAACCATGGCATCAGGGGCAAAGTTGGGCATAGAAACACCGGCCGTCCTGCAAATCATGATGAAAAATTGCTCGCTGGTTAATTGCTCATTACCGATGATATATTTTTCACCGATGTTATCTTCCTTTTCAGCTGCCTTTACAATTGCTTCTGCTACATCCAGCACATGCACATATGTGTTTATTGTATTCGGAAAAGCCAGCATCGGTTGTTTACCTGAAACCAGTCTTTGGATCAACTGCCCGGTAAACTGCGTGTCTCCCTTTCCCAGAACAGGCGCCGGAAACAGTATCACCAGGGGCAATCCTTTTTCCTCATAAAACTTCCATGCAATCTGATCCCCCGCATATTTGGTTCTGGCATACTCACTGAAACGCTCCTGGCCAACAGGTGTTTCCTCTTTAAAAGGCAGTTGGGCCGGTTTGCCGTAAATCACAACTGAACTGACATGTAAAACCTTTGAAATATCTGTTTCCAGGGCGCTTTCCATGACATTTTTAGTACCGTCAATATTGACCTCTGTAAAAACCGCCTTTCTGCGCTCCCAGAAAGAATATATATTGGCCAGGTGAATGACCCAGTCGCATCCTCTCATGCCGTCAAGCAGTGATTCTTTGTCGGTGACATCGCCTTTAACCAGGGTCGCACCAAGCATTTCAAGGTGTTTCGCTTTGCCGGCATCCCTTACCAGGCAAATCATCTCATGGTCGGTATCTGCCAGACGCCTAGCCAGGTAACCCCCAATAAATCCCGTTGCCCCGGTGATAAAAATTTTCATTCTCGCCTCTCCCCTTTTCATCCAAATATCACGGACAAATTATTTCTTTTATAAAATCCCCTCATCTTCAAGAATCGTCTTCAAGGCTTTTATGGCATCCGCATCATCGGGTATTTTCAATGCTGACTGTCCCAGCCTGTCGCTTTCTGTTATCTGACCATCAATGGGAACCGATCCATAGTATATCAACCCCGCTTTTTCAATCCGGCCACGCAAGCCGGCATCTGCCTCTGTCACACGATTAAATATGACACCTGTCTTTTTCGGTGACATGTTGGGCGCCCGATCGATTGTTTCCTTTGCAAGAATGGCCGTGCGAACCCCTCTCAAAGAATTATCGGTCAAAAGTATGGGATATTGAACGGCGTCTGTTACCTGCCTGCTAATTTGCTCAAAACCGGCTTCTGCGTCAATAATGACCACATCATACTGAGATGCAATTGTTTTAATCGTACTTCTTAAAAGCGTATTCAACGGGCAAAAACACCCGATGGAATCTGTCTGCCCCATGACGAGCAGACCATAATGAGGCGTTTCATAGAGTGCTTCCAGGAGCAGATAATCAACAATATCTAAAATTTCCTCTTTATCCTTGTCACTGCCGGCAGTTCTGGCCTGCTGAATAATCTCCTCCCTTGCCTGCCCCATGGTTTTATATCCGTCCACAGCCAGAGCCGTTGCAAGCCCCATTGCCGGATCCGCATCAATGTAAAGAATTTTCTTCTTTTTGGCCCTCGCAATTTTTCCAGTTAAAGAGGAAAGGATCGATTTCCCTGATCCACCCTTACCCAAATAAGCGATGATTACCGGAGTTTTCATTTATCTCTCATCCTTTTTACAACGATATCCTTCAATGTATCGCAGGTCGGTTTCTCTTCACAGACATCGCAATTTAAATCATCACACGACACCACGCCATCTGCTTCCCATTTCAATTTTTTATTTTCGCCGGAAATAATTTTTGCCGTTTTGCATATGGGTTCAAACTTTGAAACAAGTGCGGAATTGTCGGCCGCCAGGATAACATCGATGGCCTTTAACCCGGGTATGGATTCCTGATATGTCTTACATAAACACTGGCCGAGTGCATACAGAGAAAATTTCTTTTTGAACAGCTTTTTATGAATGCGAATCTCCTTGGCATATAGTAATGTTGACAAGACGTCTGTAATTTCATCGGAAAAAACGACCAACTGAGGACAGTTTTCAAACTCTACTTTTATCAATCATTGCGTCCCTTTAAGAGAAGTAATATCGCCGACCGCCAAATAAATGTTGTTATTTAAATTAATCGTGTCTGGATAAGTTTTCTTG